>JAGVAO010000063.1 GCA_020060235.1 Anaerolineales bacterium
GCTTTCCGCGCCGAGGCCGGAGAGCCAGTCGGGAACATCCTCTGCCGGGGCTGCAGGCTGTCCTTCGGGGGTTGGTTCAGCAGCGGATTCTTCGTCCGCGCCCAGGCCAGCCAGCCAGTCATCGGTATCGTCGGAAGCGGCGGGTTGGACGGCTTCAACAGGTTCGGTCGTCTCAGCAGAAAGTTCGCTTTCCGCGCCGAGGCCGGAGAGCCAGTCGGGAACATCTTCTGCCGGGGCGGCGGGCTGTCCTTCGGGGGCGGGTTCGCTGGCAGGGGCTTTTTCGTCTGTATCCAGGCTTGCCAGCCAGGCGGAGGTATCTTCAAAGTTTTCAGTCTTCTGGCCTTCGGCTTCGATACCGGCCAGCCAGTCGGGAACATCATCAGCAGCCGCGGGCTGGGCAGGTTCGACAGATTCTTCATCCGCACCCAAACCAGACAGGAAATCGGGAACATCTTCAGCGGCAGGTTGAGAAGATTCGGCGGCAGGTTCAGCCTCCGCGCCCATCCCGGCCAGCCAGTCGGGGACATCGTCAGCAGCCGCGGGTTGGGCAGGTTCGGCAGATTCATCCTCCGCACCCAAACCAGACAGGAAATCGGGAACATCTTCAGCGGCAGATTGAGAAGATTCGGCGGCAGCTTCAGCCTCCGCGCCCATCCCGGCCAGCCAGTCGGGGACATCGTCAGCAGCCGCGGGTTGGGCAGTCTGGGCAGATTCGCTTTCAGCGCCCAGGCCGGACAGGAAATCATCGCCGCCCATATCGGCAGCCACCGCGCCAGCGGCAGCCGCAGCGGGCGCGCCAATGCCAGCCAGCCAGTCGAGATCGGCAGATTCTTCGTCATCGCCGCCAGGTTCGGCGGCTGCTTCGGATGCGCCTGGAGGCGCCATCGCCTGCAACCAGTCGGGGATTTCAGCGGCAGCCAGTTCACCGGGTTGCTGCCCCGGGGTAGGCCCAGGCTCGTCGAAATCGACCGGGCCTTCCTGGAATTCGCCGCTCGACGGCCCCCAGCCGGAATCCTTCATCCAGTCGGGAATTGCCTCGCCCTCCGGCTGGTCCGATTCGGGCTGGTCATCCGCGCCGCTGGATTCGTGCGCCATCGAGGGGTCCCATTCGAGACGCTCGATGCCGACCGCCGAATCCTGCACCGAGGCCACATCGAAAGTGGAGTGCAGGGCCATGGCAATATAAGGGTCGAGTTGTTGCAGGCGTTTTTTGTAGGTATCGACGCTGGAGGCCATGCTGGTTCCCGGCAGGATTTCAACCAGGATACGGTTGGCGTCGAAACAGTACGGCGAAGCCTGGAGAATTTCTGTGCAGATTTCGGTGGCTTCGACCTTCTGCCCGGCGCGGAAATGCGCCTGGGCCAGCAAAACTTTCAAATCCAGGCGTTCGCTGTCTTCGTGCAAGACCGCCTTGATTTCCTGAATGGCCTGCTCGTACTGTCGCCCGCGAATGTACATGCGGGCCAATGCCCCGCGCGTCAACTGGATTTTGGGCGGCTCAAGCCCATCCCTGCGCCCGTACAGGCGGCGCAGTTCGGCCTGCACACCGCCATTGGACGGGTTGGCCTCGTAGGCCCGTTCCATGTGCCAGATGGCCTGGTCGAGATTTTTCTGCTCATCCTGGACGATGCTCATCCCCAGGTGGGCCACAAAATCATCCGGCACAGCCGTCAGGACGCGCTGGAAAATATCCGCGGCGTCGCTGTGACGATGGGCTTCGAGGTAGGCCTTGCCCAACATGCGATACGTCTCAAGATGCTTGGGATACGTCTTGAGAATATGCTGGCAATGGGCAATTGCCTCGTCAATATGGCCCTGGTCTACCAGGGTTTCAATTTCATGGGTATAAACACGCAGGGCGATTTTACTCATCGGCGGCACACTCCAAATATTAGTATGCACTAAAGCATCAGATTAATCAAGCGTTTCGGGCAAGCGCGTCAGTAAAACAGGGGCAGGGGATTAACCGGCGAATCGCTGAACTCGAAGGCCTGGAGAATGGCGCGGCGGGCGTCTCCCACCTGCGCCGGGGTACGGGCATGGATGCTGACCAGCGGCTCACCGGCGGAAACCCGTTCGCCGACCTTTTTATGAACGACAAAGCCGACTGCGTGGTCAATTGGGTCGCCTTTTTTGGCGCGCCCGGCTCCCAACGCCACCGCCGCCTCGCCAATGACGCGGGCGTGCGCCTGCGAGATATAACCGGTGCGGGGCGATTCGAACGTCTCGACCAGCGGCGCGCGGGGCAGTTTTTCGGGGTTTTCGACAAAACTGGCGTCGCCGCCCTGGGCCTCGACCAGCTGCCTGAATTTGTCGAATGCGGAACCGTCACTTATCGCATTTTGCGCCAGTTGGCGGCCTTGTTCCAGGCTGGCAGCGCGCTTGCCTAACAGGAGCATGTGCGCCGAAAGATGCAGGCAGTGTTCCATAAAATCATCCGGGCCGCTGCCGCGCAGGGATTCGATGGCTTCGAACACTTCCAGGGCATTGCCTACTGCCGCGCCAAGGGGTTGGTTCATGTCGGCAATCAGGGCGGTTACCTGGCGCCCGGCCAGTTGGCCGATGGCAGTCATGGCTTCGGCCAGTTCGCGGGCGGCCTCGACCGTGGGCATAAAGGCCCCGTTCCCGGCCTTGACATCGAGCACAATGGCCTGCGCGCCAGCCGCCAGTTTTTTGCTCATAATGGAGGATGCAATCAGCGGCGTGGAATCAACCGTCCCGGTGACGTCACGCAGGGCGTAAAGTTTGCCATCTGCCGGGGCCAGGTCGAGCGATTGGCCGGTCAGCACAATGCCAATTTCTTTTAATTGGGATTTAAATTCATCGGTGGTCAGGTCGACCCGATAGCCGGGAATCGACTCGAGTTTGTCGAGCGTGCCGCCGCTGAATCCCAGCCCGCGCCCCGACATTTTTCCGCAGGGCAGGCCGCAGGCGGCCACAACTGGCAGGACAGCCAGGGTGGTCTTGTCACCCACCCCGCCGGAGGAGTGTTTGTCTACTGCAATTTCAACGGTGTCGGACAGGTCAAGCATGGCCCCCGAATGCGCCATGGCAAGGGTCAGGGCTGTAGTTTCGCGAGCTGTCATGCCATTGAGCAAAACCGCCATCGCCCAGGCAGATGCCTGGTAATCGGGAATATCCCCACTGGTAAACCCACGCACAAAGAACTCAATTTCTTGCTCAGTGAGTTCCTGCTTGTCGCGTTTTTTGATGATGATGTCTACAGCGCGCATGGATTTGCTCCTGGTGTCTCCCCTATTTTATCGCATTTCGGCGGATAACCATCAACTGGCCCGCCGGATTGCAATCATGGTGATGTCATCGGAGGCGGGCAGCGTATCCATGAACTGGTTGACCTTGTTTTCAATGGCATCAAGCAATTCAAACGCAGACGAGTTGCGCGCGCCGTGCAGCACTTCGTAAAGACGCTCTTCGCCATACATGCCGCCGTCAGGGGCAAAGGCTTCGGTCACCCCATCGGTATAAAGGACCAGGGAATCGCCGGGCGCCATCTGAATGACCCGCTCGTCCATTTCAATTCCTTCCACGACACCCAGGGCGATGCCGGTACGGGACAAAATTTCCAGTTTTGCTTTGCGCTTGCCGTTTCGCACCCAGACCGGCGGATTGTGGCCGGCATTGGCATAGGTAAATGTTCCTTTAAACTCGTCTATCACGCCGTAAACCGCAGTGACGAACATACCTTGCTGGCAATCGGGATAGAGCAGCTCGTTAACCCGGCGCAAGGCCTGGGCAGGGGAAACGGTTTCCAAAACGGCAGCCCGGATGAGGGTGCGGGTGAGCGCCATGAACAGGGCCGCGGGAATGCCCTTGTCAGCGATATCCGCAATAAAGATGCCAATCCGCCCATCGGGCATATCAAAGACATCGTAAAAATCGCCGCCGACCTGGCGGGCTGTGCGCCAGCGCGCCGAAAGTTCCCAATTGGGGTGTTCAGGCAGGGTTTCGGGAATGAAGGTTTCCTGAATTTGGCGCGCAAACTCGACCTCGGTTTCGAGGCGTTCCCGGGCCACTGTCTCGCGCTGGAAGAGGTCGTTCTGGATGGCGAGCGCGATTTGCTGGGCCACACCGGTCAGGATTTCGATGCGCCGGTTCCTGAAACGCCGTCCGCCGAGGGCTTCTTCAGCCAGCAGGACGCCGAACGTCTCACCTTTGACCAGCAGCGGGAAAGACATCAGCAGGCGGTCTTCGCTAAAGAGCAAGGCTTCGGCTTCATCACCCAGGCAGGGCTTAAGGTTCAGCCAATGTTCGACGCCCAGGTGGGCTTCGCTGCACAGCGCAGGCTGGCCGCTCTCGAGGGCCGCTGAAATCATCGGGAATTCATCGGCGCCCAGCCTGCGCCAAAATATTTCTTCGACATCCGCTGACAGGTTATAGGCCTGGGCAGGAATAAATTCCTCGCTCTCGGCATCCCAGGTATAGATGGCGGCGCGCTCGACGCCAACCAGGATGGGCAGGATGCGGACAATCGTGCTCAGGATTTCATCCAACTCGGAGAGCGAAACCACTGCCTGGGCAACCTGCAACAAAGCCGCTGAAGCGTAGGCCTGTTCCTGGGCCGAATCGTACAGACGGGCGTTTTCGATAGCCACCGCCGCATAACTGGCGAAGGTGGTGGTCATGGCGTGGGCCTCGTGGCCGTAACGCCCCGGCGTGTGGTGCGCCAGGGTGAGAACGCCGACCGCCTGGTCACCAATCCGCAGGGGAGCGGCAATCGAGGAGTAGTCGTCGCCAAAACCGCCGACCAATCCCGAAGGGCCAATCGGCTCGCCGGGCTTGCGGACAATCGGCTGGCGGGTCAACAGGGCGCGGGTCAGGGCCGCCTGGGCATCGACCGAGTTGTAGCGGATGGCATTCAGGTCGGCGGCCTTTGCGCCATGCACGGCGGCGCAATAAACATCTTCATCGTCCAACAGCCAGATAGCTGAAATATCGGCAGGCAGGTTGCGCTCCAACTCGGTCAGGATGGCATCGAGCACCTGCTCGAGGCTGGCATTGGCCGAAAGCAACACGGCCACTTCGCGCAGGCTGTCAGCCACTTGCCGCCGCCATTGCTCGGAGCGGTATAAATCTGCGTTGCGAATCGCGCCCGCAATCGCATCAGACAGGGCCTCGAAGAGCACCCGGTCATCCTCGCTGAAAGCGTTCAACTGCTCGCTCTGGACATCGAGCACGCCGTACACCTGCCCGTTGAAAAGCAGCGGCATGGTCAGTTCGGAGAGCGTATTGGCTGGCGGCAGCGGCGTGGGCCGGTAACGCGGCTCACGGCTGACATCGTTGACCATCATCATCTGTCCGCTGCGGGCCACGTACGGCACAAGGCCGTCGGGGTCGTCGAGGCTGAGCATGTAGCCCTCGAGCGCGGCAGAGCGTCCGCCCGACCCGGCTTCGTAGTGAATCTGGCGGCGGTTGGGGTGAACGGTAAAGAGGTGAACGTAGGAATATTCAAAACGCTGCTGGATGATTTGGGCGACTTCCTGCATCAACTCACGCAAATTAAGGAAGGAGGTAATCTGCTTGCTGACCTCCGCCACCGCCCGCAACTGCTCGGCGCGGCGGTTCAGTTCGCCGTATAGGTTCGCGCCCTCGACCGCAACGGAAATCGTATCAGCCAGGGCGCGCAAAACCAGCAAATCATAAGGATGAAACGCGCCGGGCTTGTCGCTTTGCACGTCCATAACCCCCAGCACGCGCTCCTCGACTTTGAGCGGGAAGGCCGCCTCGGAGCGGGTTTCCGGTAGGCTTTCGAGGTGTCGAAAGCGCGGCTCGTTCTGAACGTCGTTGGCAATCACTTCCTCGCCAGACTGGGCGGCATACCCAATCAGCCCCTGCCCCATTTCGACCTGCAAAACGGGCGCAGTCGCCCGTCCGCGCCGCCGGGTCGCCCCGCCCGCGCTGGCGCGAAAACGCAGGTCAGCCCCGCCGTGTTCCAGCGTAAAAATGGCAACATAATAATAACGAAAGGTATTTTGAATCAGGCGCGCAACCTTGAGGGCCAGTTCGTCGAGACCGGTCAGGTTAGCGATTTGCGCGCTGACCGTCCGCACGAGGTTTAACTGGCCGATGCGCCAGCGTTCAACGGTGATGCGATGCCAGGCGATGAGGGCCACCGAAGCGGCCCGCGCCAACCCATCGAGAATATCCACCTCGCGCTGGCGGAAAGCCTGCCCCGAAGCGCGCCGGAGCGCTATTACGCCCAGGCTGGTTTGCTCATGCCGGAGCGGAACCGCGGCGAAGGAGGCTTCCCCGTCCTTGCCCTGTGAGAGTTCGCCGTTTTTCAAGGCCTGTTGCATGGATTCGAGTGAGGGTCGGGCCGGGAAGAGTTCCTCCACCCAATCAGGCAGGCGGAAAATTTCCTGGTCGAGCCACAGCTCAATCTCGTCGTTCGGGAAGACCCGCGCAGTCGTCTCAAGGATGGTGTCGCGCTGCTCCGCGAAGGTAGTCGCGCCCAAAATCCGCTCGCCCATGCCAAACAATTCGCGCCAGCCCGATTTGGATGCCCGGCGTTTGGGCCTCTTTACCGGCTCAGGACAGCGCTTGACCAGGGTCAGGGTGTTGCCGCCATCCGAGCCAAATTCAAAGCGGACTTCATCCATCAATTTATGAATGAAGAACAAACCCAGCCCGCCAATGGCGCGGTCTTCGAGGGGCGCATCCAGGTCGGGTTCGGCTACCGCATCGGGCGAGAACGAATGTCCCTGGTCACGCAGGACAATCGTCAGCACGCCCGGTTCAACACGGGCCATGACCTCAATCACACCGTCAGGGATGCCTTCGTAGGCATGTTCGATGATATTGGCGCAGGCTTCATCCACCGCCAGTTGGATGTTGTAAACTTCCTTCTCTTCAAAGCCGACTTGGCGCGCGACATGGGCGGCAAATTCGCGAATATCGTCGAGGCTTTCAAATTGGGCCGGGAAAATTTTAATCTGCATCACATTGTCTATGAAAGATACAGGCCGCTCCAACCGACTGATTAGAGCGGCCTGCTGACAGGACTAAGCAAAAGAGTTGGCAGGGAAAGTTATGCCGGGCCGGCAAAGGAAACGTCCGCGCAATCCCGCCCCTTTAAAGATTGCCCACCGCCGAGGTGACATCAGGATAAATCTGGAACAGGGAGGTAAACCCTGCCAGTTCGAGGGCCGCATGGATGTTTTCAGGAACGCTGGCAAAAACCACCTCGCCGCGATTGTAGCGTTTGCAATTGCGCTGGGCGGCAATCAGGGCGCGAAAACCAGCGCTGGACATGTATTCCAGTTTGGTCATGTCAATCACAATTTTAAACCTGCCCCCGTTAACGACTTCGTCAAGCGCTTCAGCCAGCTTGGGCGCTGTCGCGCTGTCCACGCGGCCAGTTACCGTCAGCAGGTCACAGTGTTTGAATTGCTGGGTTGTGACTTCCATTAAGCCTCCGATTGATGATGAAAAATTTAGGAAAAACAACCACAAATCGCGCGGCTGTTTTCGTATTATATATCATTTCTGCCCGCTTCCAAAAAACTAAATGCCCACGCCGAAATATTCGCCGCCCAATTTGAACCCGGCCACCTCCAGGCGCGGGCTGAAGACCGGACGAATACCCGTCGGGCGCAGTTCGCCCTTAATTTTGCCATCCGGCCCAATTCCGCTCTGGTTGAACTTGTAAATATCGGTCAGGGTGACCACATCGCCTTCCATGCCGACCACCTCGGTCACCTGTATGGCCTTGCGCGAGCCGTCCGGCAGGCGGCTCATGTGGACGATTAAGTCCAACGCCGAGGAAATCTGGCGGCGCAAGGCCATGACCGGCAGTTCGATTCCCGACATCAGGGCGGTCGTCTCCAGCCTGGCAATCGCGTCGCGCGGCGTGTTGGCGTGGATGGTGGTCAGCGAACCGGAATGGCCTGTGTTCATGGCTTGCAGCATGTCGAGGGTTTCGCCGCCGCGCACCTCGCCGACCACCAGCCGGTCAGGACGCATCCGCAGGGCGTTGCGCACCAGGTCGCGGATGCTAACCGCGCCAGTTCCGTCCACGCCCGGCAGTTTGGTTTCCATGCGAATGACATGCTTTTGGCTCATCTGCAGTTCGACCGCATCTTCGATGGTGATAATGCGTTCGCGTTCGGGGATGTAGGTAGAAAGCACATTCAGCATCGTGCTCTTGCCCGAACTGGTATTGCCCGAAATCAGGATGTTCATGCGCGCAACCACACAGGCGCGCAAAAATTCGGCCATATAGGGAGTCATCGTCCCCAGGGAGATTAAGTCTTCGGCGGTCATTTTGTTGCGCAGGAACTTGCGGATGGTAATCACCGGCCCAATAACGGAAACAGGCCGAATGGCGACATTGACCCGCGAACCGTCTGGCAGGCGCGCATCGGCAGTCGGATTGTCGTAATCGACCCGGCGGCCGAGCGGCAGCAGGATGCGGTCGATGATTTGCATGACATGCATTTCGTTCTCGAAGCGAATATCCGTTTCCCACAATTCGCCGTTTCGTTCGATAAAGACCAGGTCTGGCCCGTTGACCATGACCTCGTTGATTTGCTCATCGCCCAACAATAAATCGAGCGGCCCATAGCCCACCAGGTCTGAAAGGGCACTGGCGATGATTTGTTCGCGCACCTGGGGCGGCATGTTCTGGACGCCGAGCGAATCGAGGGCCGATTCAAGCAATTTTTGCACGTGGCTCCGGTTGGAAGCCTGCGGCCCGGAGATTTTCTGCAATTCAGGGGTGACAAGTTCGAGCAGGCGCTTCTTGACCTGCTGGACGCGCGCCTCGAACATAATGGGCGGCAATACTTTTACAAGATTATCGGCCATTGCAAACCTCCGTCAGGTCACAAACGCGGGACATGTCTGATTGTACCCCCGAATGTTGACACAACCTTCCAATTCGAGTATGCTTGCGCCTTGTCCGGGCAGGCCCGGCGCGGCGGGACTTTGTGAACCTCGTCAGGTCCGAAAGGAAGCAGCGATAAACGAACGTTCCCGGGTGCCGCCGGTATCCTGTCCGGATATTTTTATTTAAGGCGGGAAAAAACAAACCGCCAAGTCTGCCAAGGGGCCAAGACGCCAAGATTTTCATAAAAGACCTGGCACACTTGGCTGCTTGGCATCTTGGCGGTAAATGCTTTACCCGCTCTTCCCCAGCATCTCATCGCTCAACTCATCCAACCGCAGGCTAATCACCTGGCTGGTGGTGTCGCGGCCTTTGGTGATGCCGTAAATCACATCGGCAGCCTGGACGGTATTGCGGTTGTGCGTCACGATGATGAACTGGGTCTGCTTGCCCAACTCGCTCAACAGGTCGCGGAAGCGGCCCACGTTGGCCTCGTCGAGCATGGCATCGACCTCATCCATCACGCACAAGGGGGTGGGTGAAACCTTCAGCAGCGCAAAGACCAGCGAAATGGCCGTCAGCGAGCGCTCGCCGCCCGAAAGCAGGGAAAGGCCCTGTTCGCGACGTCCCGGCAGGCGGGCTTCGATGTCGATGCCGGTATCGGTCAGATTGTCGGGGTCGGTCAGCACCAGGCGGGCTGAACCGCCGCCAAACAGGCGGGTGAAAATTGATTTGAACTCAACCGCCACCAGTTCAAAGGTCTTGATGAATTCGCGGCGGGTCAACTCGTCCAATTCGGCAATCACCTCGCGCAAATCGACCTCGGCCTGCTTCAAATCTTCGACCTGGGTGGTCATAAAGTCGTAACGCTCGCGCACCGACTCGAATTCCTGCTGGGCGTCCATGTTGACTGCGCCCATGCGCCGCAATTGGGCGCGTTTCTGGTTCAGGCTTTCGTCCAAATCGGGGGCCAGTTCGGTCACGACCGGCAATTGCTCGACCATCTCACCCAGCGGCAGCGGCACCGGGCCGGAAACCTCGCTGTGATACTCAAACTGCACCAGGCCAAAATCTTCCTCGATGCGGCGGCGCAGGCTTTCAAGCGTTTCCTGCTTGCGGTTCAACTCGATTTGCGCCTGGGCGTTGTAACGTTCCACCTGCGCGAGGGCGCGTTGGGCATCGGTTTCACGGGTTTGCAGGTCGGTTTCTTCACGCTCGGCATCGGCCAGGGCCACTTCGGCAGGTTCGATTTTCAGGTTAAAGGCTTCAATCTGGGTTTGCAACTGGCCTTCCTGCTCCAGCAGGGATGTTTTTTCCTGCTCCAGCCGTCCAAAGGACGCATCGACCTCCGTCACCCGGCGGCGGGCGGATTCAATCCGCGCCGCAACGGTCTGGATGGCCTGTTCGCGCTCGGCCCGGCGGCTGCGGGCATCGTTCACCGTCCGCTCAGAGACCTGCACACGCGCGCCCCAATACGTCACCTGCGAACCCAACTCATCGAGAGCCAGGGCGGCCATTTCGCCGTTCAGCCCGCGCATTTTCACCTGGGCTTCGTCCAGTTTTTCTTCGACTTCTTCCAACTCCAAATCGGCGCGGCTCGAATCCTTCTCCGATTGCGCCAACTCGCTCTTGAGCGTGTCCTTCTGCCCGGACTGCCAGTCGCGTTGGTGGCGGGCGCTCTCGGCAGACAACCCGGTCTGTTGTTCCTCGCGGGCGGCTTCGTTCAGGCGTTTGCGCGCCTCGCCCAGTTTCGATTCCTGCGCCGAAATCTCCTTCTGCGCGGCAGAAATCTCAGCCGCCAGCCGGTTCAGGGTTTCGTAGAGCGTCTCCAGCCCGGCGTTGGCGGCGTTCAGGGCCTCGACCAGCTCCCGTTTTTCACGAGTCCGGCCCAGGGTCGCGGCGCGCGTCTCCTTGCCAGCCTGGATTAAACCGTCCGGGCGGAAAACTTCGCCCTTGAGCGTCACCAAACGCATCCCGGGCAGGGCATCCCGCAGGCGTTTTGCGGCGGCGCGGTCACGCACCAGCACGGTCTTGCCCAGCAGGGCATCCAGCGCCGGGCGCAGTTCGTCGGTGGTCTGGATAAATGCTGCGGCGTGCCCCAGGATGTCCCCGTCATCGGGGATTTTGGCTACACGCTCGCCCTTGACCGTTTCGACGGGCAGCAGGAGCGTTCTACCGGTGGGCTTGGACTCCAGATATTCGAGGGCCGCTTCGACGCCCCCGGCGTTTTCAAAGACAACCGCATCGAGGCCATCGCCCAGGGCTGCGGCGATGGCGGTTTCGTATTCGGCAGGGACTTCGAGCGCGGCAGAGAATGCACCCTTCGCGCCCTGCAATTTGGCTTGCAGCAAGGCGCGCGCGCCCTCGGCGTAACCGGTGAGGGAGGCTTCGGCTTTTTCGAGCACATCCAGTTGGGCCTTCAGGCGAGCCTGCTCGGCCTGACGCTGGTTGCGCTCATCGAGCAGGGTGCGCCGCTCGGATTCTTTTTCGCCCAGGCCTTGGCGCAGTTCCGTTAAAGCGGCTTCAATCTCCTGGGTGGTTTTCTCAGCCCCCGCCCGCGCCTTCTGGGCCGACTGGTGCTTTTTGTCGGCGTCTTTGGCGGTTTGCTCGGCGGTGGCGATGGCAATATCGGCCTGTTGTAGTTTCTGGCGCTGCGAGTCGATGCGATTCTTAAGTTCGTTCAGGCGCGCTGTTAGTTGGGCGCGGCGCGAATTAAGTTGATTAAGTTCCTGGCGGGCGCTTTGCAGTCTTTGTTCGGCTTTGGCGCGCTCCAACTGGCGGGCGGTCAGGGCCGCTTTGGCTTCCGACTCTTCGCGTTTGGCCTCGGCGGCCTCGGCCTGGATGCGTTCCAACTCGCTTTCGGCCTCGTCCAGGCGTTCTCGCGCGGCGCGTTCTTCATCTGCCAGGCGTTCCTGTTCGGCGAGGCTGTCCTGGCGGCTTTCGGTCAGGGCGCGGCGGCGCTCTTCAAGGACGGCCAGGTTACGGCTGACGGCCTCGCGCTGGCTGTGCAGTTCCGCTGACTGGCGATGCCACTCATTGAGTTGTCCGCGCAGTTCGAGCAGGCGATGGCGGGTGGCGCCAAATCCATCGGTCAGGGCGGCATAGTTGCGGCGGGCTTCGTTCAGGCGGCGTTCCTGCTCGTGGGCAATCTCGCGCACCTCGGACAGTTCTTTTTGGGCCAGGTGCCAGTGATAGCCATACCACTCGCGCAGGACCAGTTTCAGGTCGGCCTGCACTTGCAGATATTCCTGCGCCCGGCGCGACTGGCGTTCGAGCGAACGCAGGCGCGGTTCGAGTTCGGCCAGGATGTCGAGCACGCGCTCAAGGTTGCGCTGGGTGTTTTCGAGGCGGCGCAGGGATTCCTCGCGGCGCGAGCGGTACAGGCCAATCCCGGCGGCTTCCTCGAACAGGCGGCGGCGCTCGTCGGCTTTGAGGGCCAGCGAGGCATCCACCATGCCCTGGCCGAGGATGGTGTACGTCCGCTCCGACAGGCCGGATTGGGCCAGCAGTTCATTGATGTCTTTCAAGCGGACGGATTGGCCGTTAAGCAGGTATTCGTTGCGTCCGTCACGGTGCGCGCGGCGGGTAACGGCTACTTCGCTGAAATCGACCGGCAGCCAGGCATCGGTATTGTCAAACGTAATCGTGACCGAGGCCATGCCCGCACGCGGACGCTGCTCCGAGCCGGAGAAAATCATGTCTTCGGTCTTTTTGGCGCGCAGCAGGTTTTGCGACTGTTCGCCCAGCACCCAGCGCAGGGCGTCGGCAATGTTCGACTTGCCCGAGCCATTCGGCCCGACAATCGAGGTGATGCCGTCGGCAAATTCAAAGTGCGTGCGCGAGGCAAAGGTCTTGTATCCGTGTAGTTCGAGGGATTTCAGGCGTAAAGGCATTTTTGGAAAGGATGAAGGATGAAATCAGAAGGATGAATTAATTGCCGGTCACATCGTCGTTCATGTCGATATTTTCGAGGGCATTTTGGGCGGCGGACTGGCTGGCGTCTTTTTTGCTCGTCCCGGAGCCGGAGCCGAACAGCTTGCCATCCACATACACTTCGACGATGAAAATCTTGGCATGGTCGGGGCCTTCAGATGCGGCGGAAACGTATTTGGGAATGCCAAGCCCCTGGCGCTGTGACCACTCCTGCAAACGCGACTTGGGGTCGACCGTCATTTCGGGCAACTCGCTGGCAAACTCATCGGCCAGCGGCTCGATGAGCGGCAGGGCAAACCGGCGGGCGGCTTCCAGGCCTTTGTGCTGGTAAATTGCCCCAACCAGGGCCTCGAAGGCCCCGCACAGCAGCGGGTCGCGGTCGCGGCCTCCGCCTTGCAGTTCGCCGCGTCCCAGGCGCAGGGCGTCGCCCAATTTAAGTTGGCGGGCCAGGCGGGCCAGCGTCTCGGTGCGCACCAAGGCGGAGCGCATGCGGGTCATCTGCCCCTCGCGCATTTCGAGGAAATGATTGTAGACATAGGCGCCGACAACAAAATCGAGGACAGCGTCGCCCAGGAATTCAAGGCGCTCATTGTCCTCTCCGGCATTGCCGTGCTCATTGATGTAAGAACTGTGGGTCAGCGCACGCGTTAGCAGGCGCAAGTCGTCGAACGGCAAATTCAGGCGTTTTGCCAGTTCCGCCGGGCTTTCCAACCCGGCACGTTCAGTGGACGGTTCATGGAACGTCATTTGTTTTCTCCCGGAACTCAGGGAGCGCGAGCCATTGCGTTGGCAATGGCTCGAGGCCACTTAGTTCCTATATTTGGTTTGTTGAAAGCCAAGGCTTCCAGGCTGTCATTTTACACGATATTTGGCCCTTAAACCTTAACAATTCTTACCGTGGGGCAAAGACACCAAAATGATTGGCCACCGGCCTTTCGCGGCCCCACAGGAAGTTAATCGGTGAGTTCATGACCTTGTACTGACCAGTCACCGGGTCCTGGATGACCAGCGTGGACGAGCCGCCGCCGTCCAGGTTGATGGCGTTATCGCCGCCGTAATAAATCATCAGTTCGGCCATTTCCTGCACGGTGACTCCCTCGCTGTAAAACGGCTGGCGGCCATCGACCACAATCAGGATTAAGCGCGTGCCAGGGCCGTCCAACCCGATAGCGGTGCGCGGCGCGGTGCGGGTATCGTTCAGGTCTTCGATGGGCTGCTTATCCCTGACCAGCCAGCTCAACCCCGAAATGGCGGTGTGAACCTTGCGCAACGGCGCGCCAAACGAGGCTTCGCGCTGCTCGTTGATAAACAGGGTCGGGGCATTACGGACAAATGTCCCGTACTCGATGCGCCGCGAAGCGGATAATCCGTGCGGGCGCACCGGCTCGCCGACTCGCGGATAGTAATCCCAGGGAGTGTTTGACCACCAGGGCGTAAACCCGTCGCCATTAATGGCAACCTGCACCCCAAATTCCCGCGCGAACTGCGAGGTGGTGCGCGCATCAAGCGGGAATTCCGCCTCCCTTCCGCGCCGGTCGGGCGGGGTGACAAAAGCGTTCACCCCCTTGACGCGCAAATCCACCGTAACGATGTGGGCCACCATGGTGCGCGGGGCATAATGCACGCGCCGGTAATAGATGATGCCGGGGTAAATCTCCTCGCGCATCTCGACCATCGCCGGGCGGCTGGCATAGTAATAGAAAACAAACAGGCCGAAAACGGCAAACAGTAAAAGGAAAAACCACCAGATACGTTTCATGTGAATGATTGTAATCCGATTTGGAAGCCAATTTGTGAAAATTGGAACAAAAAACGCCCTTATCGGGCGTCTTTCAATGTTCAACCTGCAATACGGGTCTAACAAATTCTCGGCAGCATCTCACCGGCCAGCATATCGACCACGCGGGTCGAGCCGTAGGGCGTCTTCATCAGCACCCGCCCGGCTGGCGCGGCGCTGACCTCGCCGATAACCACCGCCCCCTCGCCATATTTCGAGGCACGCATAGCGGCCAATACCTCGTCCGCCCCGGCGCGCGGCAGGATGACCAGCATCCGCCCCTCGTTGGCGATATAGAGCGGGTCGAAACCCAGCATTTCGCAAGCCGAGGCCACTTCCGGGCGCACCGGCAAAGCAGATTCGTTAAGGGTAATGCAGACCCCCGATTGGCGCGCAATCTCGTTCAGGGTTGTCGCCACACCGCCGCGAGTCGGGTCTCGCAAAACATGGATGTCATCACCAGCCGCCAAAACAGCCGCCGCCAACCCGTTCAACGGGGCGCAATCGCTCTGCACAGTCGTCTCAAAACCCAATTCGCCGCGCGCCGCCAGCACCGCGATACCGTGGTCGCCAATCGGGCCGCTCAAGATGACGGCGTCCCCGGCCTGTGCCCGCCTGCCGGAAATTTCCCGCCCCTCGGGCAAAATCCCCACCCCGGTCGTAGACACGTACAACCCGTCGGCCTTGCCCCGCTCGACAACCTTCGTATCTCCACTGACAATTTTTACCCCGGCCTCGTCCGCGGCCTGTTTCATCGACTCGACCACCCGCCGCAGCGTTTCCAGCGGCAGGCCCTCCTCGAGAATGAATCCCGCCGTCAGGTAGAGCGGAGTCGCGCCCATGACCGCCACATCGTTGACCGTGCCGCAAACCGCCAGGCGCCCAATATCGCCGCCGGGAAAAAAAAGCGGAAAAACGACATGCGAATCGACACTGACCACCGTCCGCCCGGCTGGCAGGTCGAGCACCGCCCCGTCATCCCCGGCAGCCAGGGCGGGGTTGTCGAAGGCTGGCAGGAAGACCTTGCGTATCAGGTCATGCGCCATCCTGCCGCCCGAACCGTGCCCCATCACGATTTGCTCGTTGTGAGATAGCGGAACGGGGCAAACCGCGCCAGTAATGTCAATTTCGCTCATTAAAAACCATCCTTGTACAGGGCGGTGCAGGGGCGCAGCAATGCTGCGCCGCTACGGTTAACGTCCATATTTGTAATATGCCGCGCAGGCCCCCTCGGAGGAGACCATCGTCGCACCGAGGGGCGTTTCGGGCGTGCATTGTTTCCCGAAAGCCGCGCAATCGTGCGGCTTTTTGAGTCCCTGCATAATTTGACCAGCGATGCACAGCGGCGATTCTTGCGTCAGGATTTC
Source organism: Anaerolineales bacterium (assembly GCA_020060235.1). Classification (GTDB taxonomy): domain Bacteria; phylum Chloroflexota; class Anaerolineae; order Anaerolineales; family Villigracilaceae; genus UBA8950. The sequence continues at coordinate 15,920 of JAGVAO010000063.1, forward strand.
GCCGACATCGAAGCGTTTCTCGGCGTTGAAGTCGTCGAATTCAGGGCGCAGACACCAACCCGAAGCTGGGATGACGCCAATCCCGCGCCAGGCGCGGTCACATTCCATGAAAACCTGCTGAATCATCTTCTGGGCGGGTTGGTTGCCATCGAAGGTCACGGCGCGGGCGTAGGCGTTTTTGATTTCCACCTGCCCTGCTTCCAACATGCGCACGGTTTCCAAAATTCCCTGGGCCAGGTCGAGCGGCTCGAAGCCGGTAATTGCCATCGGAACGCGGTAAGTCTCCAGCAGGGGCGGGTATTCGTGGTAGCCCATCACCGCGCAAACGTGACCGGCCAGCAAAAATCCCTGCACCCGGTTGGAGGGCGACCCCAAGATGGCGCGCATGGCGGGCGGCACGCGCACATGCGAAACCAGCACGCTGAAATTGGTTAGCCCCAGGTTTTTGGCCTGCATTACTGCCATCACATTGGCCGGGGCGGTCGTCTCAAAGCCGATGGCAAAGAAGACAACCTGTTTTTCGGGGTTGGCCTGGGCCAGTTTGAGCGCGTCGAGCGGGGAATAGACCACGCGCACATCGCCGCCCGAAGCGCGGACAGAGAACAGGTCGCGGTTCGAGCCGGGCACGCGCAGCATGTCGCCATAGGAAGTGAAAATCACATCCGGGCGGGCGGCAATCGCCAGGGCGCGGTCAATTTGTTCGAGCGGCGTCACGCAGACCGGGCAGCCGGGGCCATGCACCAGTTCGATTTCGGGGGGCAATAATTGGTCGAGGCCGTAGCGGACAATGGAGTGGGTTTGGCCGCCGCAAATTTCCATCAACGTCCACGGGCGGGTGGTGACGCGCTTAATTTCGCGCATCACGCCTGCCACCAATTCGGCATCGCGGTACTCAGTCAGGTATTTCATCGCCCAACTCCTCTTCGATGCTGCCCATTTCGCGCAGCAGGGCCAGGGTTTCCTGGGCTTCCTCCTCGCTCAAAACGCTGATGGCAAAACCGACATGGATAATCACATACTCATCCACCTGCGCTTCGGGCACATAGACCAGGCAGGCTTCGCGCAGCGTTCCAGCGCCAAAGTCAACTTTGGCCATTTGCAGGCCGTCTTTCTCATATACTTCTACAATTTTTGCGGGAATGCCGAGGCACATGTTTTTCTCCTGGAGTCCAAAATCTCTCGATTTTGGAAATTTAAAAGTCTGGAGACTTTTAAATCCGATAAAATTTTGCAAGGTCAAACGTCGGGAGACGTTTGACTCCGGACTTGAAAAGCCGCTATCACCGCCTGGCCCAAGGCCAGGCCGCCGTCGTTGGCCGGGACTTTGTGGTGGATGTAGACCTGCAAGCCCGCTTTTTGCAAGAGCGGGATGGTTTTCATCAGCAGGGTGACATTTTGCCAGACCCCGCCGCTCAAGGCAACTTTAGACGCGCCCGTCTCAACCCGGATGCTGGCGCAAACATCCCGAACCATTGCTGCCAACCCGTTGTGGAATCGCGCTGAAATCTGGGGGATGGCTTTTCCCGCCAACACGTCGGCTACCAGGGCCTGGATGGCGGGGGCGGCGTCCACCTGCCCTTCGGCGAATCCAAACGGGTACAGGACGGTTTCGTCGGGGTCAGCCAGGGACTCAAACTCAATGGCGGCCTGGGCTTCGTAGTTGACACGCTGGCGCACCCCGGCCAGGGCGGCGGCGGCGTCGAACAAACGGCCAACGCTCGAAGTAAGCGGGCTGTTGAGTTTGCGCTCGAGTTGGATGCGGATAGCAGTGCGGTCCTCGTAGCACAGGTCTTCGTGGGTGGGCAGGGCGTCGTCCCAGTCCAACCCGAGGGCGTGGAGCAGGCCCAGGGCTGTGCGGGACGGGCGACGGGTGGCCGCGTCCCCGCCCGGGAGCGGGAAATAGCCCAGGTGGGCCAAACGCTTATAACCGGCGTAATCTGCCAGCAGGAATTCCCCTCCCCAAATATTGCCGTCTTCGCCGTAGCCAGTGCCGTCGAAAGAGACGCCGATGACCGGTTCGGAGCCGTCCAGCCCGTGTTCGGCCATGAGCGCGGCGATGTGGGCGTGATGATGCTGGACGGGGATGAGCGGCAGGCTTTCGCGTTCGGCGCGTTCCTGGGCGTAGCGGGTAGCCAGATAATCGGGATGCAGGTCGCAGGCGATGGCCTCGGGTTTGACGCGGAAAAGCCGCTCGAAATGGGCGATGCCCTGCTCGAAAGATTGCAGGGTTTCGTAATTCTCGAGGTCGCCGATGTGGTGGCTGAGGAAGGCGTAAGGCCCGTTGGTCAGGCAGAAGGTGTTTTTCAGGTGCGCGCCGGTCGCCAGGATGGGCGGCGCGGCTTCGGGCAGGTGGACGGGGAAGGGCGCGTAACCGCGCGAGCGCCGGAGGGGGTATGCGCCCAGGTTGGGCAGGACGCGCAGGACTGAGTCGTCGGTGCGGGTGTGGATGTCGCGGTCGTGCATCAGGAAGGCGTCGGCCAGGGCGGAGAGCCGCTCGCGGGCCTCGACGTTGTCGGTGCAAATCGGTTCCTCGGCCAGGTTGGCGCTGGTCATCACCAGCGGGCGCGGATGGGGTGTATCGGCAAAGAGCAGGACGTGCAGGGGCGTGTACGGCAGCATGACGCCAAGATGCTCCTGCCCCGGCGCGACCTGGGCGGCGATATTCGATGAGGGCCGGCGGCGCAGCAGCACGATGGGCCGCGCGGCGGATTCGAGCAGGGCGCGCTCATCGGGGCTGACCAGGCAGTGCTGTTCGATTTGGGCCAGGTTGGGGAACATGAGCGCGAAGGGCTTGTCAACGCGCAGTTTTCGTTCGCGCAGCCTGCCGACAGCATCGGGATTAAGGGCGTCGCAGGCCAGGTGGAAACCGCCCAGCCCCTTGACGGCCACAATTTTGCCCTCGCGCAGCAGGCGCTGGACGCCGGAAATGGCATCGTCGCCAAGGGTGTAGCGCCCGATGTTGCTGCGGCCGCTGTCTTCGCCGGGAGCCATCTCCAGCCAGACACGCGGGCCGCATTCAGGACAGGCGACCGGCTGGGCGTGGAAGCGCCGGTCTGCCGGGTTGGTGTATTCGGTCTGGCACTCTTCGCACATCGGGAAGACGGCCATGGTGGTCTTGGGCCGGTCGTAGGGGATGTCTTTGATGATGGTAAAGCGCGGGCCGCAGTTGGTACAGTTGATGAAGGGATAGCGATAGCGGCGGTCTTTGGGGTCGAACAGTTCGCGCAGGCAGTCGACGCAAATGCCGACATCCGGCGAGATGGGCTGGAAGGCGTCGGGGACGGCTTCGGAATGCTCGATTTCAAAATGCTGGTAGCCGGACGGTTCGTGCGCGGTGACATCCACCTCGTCGAGGTGGGCCAGCGGCGGGGCGTCGGCCCGCAGGCGGCGGACGAATTCATCCAAAACCGGGGCCTGGCCCTCCAGTTCGATATCCACCCCGGCGGAGGTGTTGCGCACCCAGCCGGTCAGTCCCAGGCCGGTGGCGAGGTTGTAGACAAAGGGCCGGAATCCGACTCCCTGTACAATGCCGGTGATGTGGATGGAGAGAGCGTTCATTTTGGAATGCGGAATGATGAATGGTTGATGGTAAAGTCGCCTTTAGGCGGCTTGGTAGGGGTAGCCGGGGGCGGTTGTCAAGCGGTTGGTCGACTAGCGAAGCCGTATCGAGGCTCTGTCGAGACATTCCCGACAGAGCCAGGGTTATGTCGCTTTTTTATACAATTGCTATACAACAACTCCATATTTTCTTAAAATTGTTAATACTTCATCCATTTCGCTATTTTTCAATTTATCGCGTAACCCTCTTTCAAATTCAATATCTCTTGTTTTCTTTTTCATCTCTTCAATTTTATTTTCAATATAGGGGATTACATGCTCATCTCTATACTTTCTTGCTTCATCAAGCGTTTGAAAATGCCTGTATAACGTCTCGTCGAAAATATTAGTATGTACTTTATACTTTCCGCCTGGCTGTTCATGAATCAGGTGATTATTATCTGTCTTGAATTTACTTTTAATATTTGTAGCATTAAGCTTACTATTGTAAATTCTCAAATTTTTTAATCGATTATCTAGCGGGTTATTGTTTATGTGGTCAATGGTATTGCCCCAATAATCAATCTCGGAATATTCCTGTTCAGCAATTATCTTGGTTAATTTTAGAGAATGTTTTTTGTTACTTGTTTTGACTGTAATGTAATTACCTTTTTTTATGGCTGTCCAGTGGTATTGGTGCAAATACTTATCCCATGTGATTTTATCAACCAAAACCCACACTTGGTTCTTACCATCGCACTTAAACTCAATGCAAGCTGTTCCATCTATAACTACTTCTTTGTGTTCGTTTTTAGCCATTGTTTTAATCGCCTGATGAAAGGTTAGATATTGCTCTTGCTTAAAAGACTGTACTGAAAAATCTTTACTTTACAGGGTAATCTTGGTATGGTATTTCAAAGCCAATGAAAAGAATTTTATCCATGCCTATTTCTTTATCTGCCCATCAATCCACCCCAACCATGCATCCAGCCCCTCGCCGGTGGTGCAGGACAGGTTGAATTGGGTGACGCCGGGGTTGAGGGCAGCCACGCCCTGGCTGAAAAACTCCATGCGGAAGGGGACGTAGGGCAGCAGGTCGATTTTGTTCAGAATCAGCACATCCGCCCCGCGATACATGGACGGGTATTTGTGCGGTTTGTCGTCGCCTTCGGGGATGGAGGCGACGATGACATTTTTGTGCGTTCCGAGTTTGAACTCCGCCGGGCAAATCAGGTTGCCGATGTTTTCGACAATCAGCAGGTCGAGGCTGGACAGGTCGAGTTGGTCGAGGGCCGATTGCAACTGGACGGCGTCCAGGTGGCAGTTGCCGCCGGTGTTGATTTGCACGGCAACCGCCCCGGCAGCAGCGGCGCGGTCGGCGTCCAGGCTGGTGGCGATGTCGCCGTTAATCATGCCGATGCGGTACTTTGGGCTAAGGGCGCGCACCGTCCGCTCGATGAGCGATGTCTTGCCCGCGCCGGGCGAGGCCATGATGTTGATGGCAAAAATCCCGGCGGCATCGATGCGGGCCAGGTTTTCCTGCGCCAGTTTATCGTTGGCAGAGAGGATTTTTTCGACAACAGGAATGTTTTGGGGCATGAGTTTACTGGTGGTTGGTAGATTGGTAGGCTGGTGAGTTGGTAAACTGGATACTGGTCACTGGATACTGGTCACTGGATACTGGTCACTGAACACTGATTCACGTTTCTATCTCAATAGAGTCCAGCCGAAACTCCTCGCCTTTGAGCACCTTCAAGCGCGTGCTATGGCAGTCGGGGCAGAGCAGGTCGCGGGAGTCGGGCTGGTAGGTCTTGCCACAGTCGAGGCAAAGCAGTTCGGTCGGGATGCGCTCGAAGTGCAGGGTCGCGCCTTTGGCAATCGTCCCGTCGCTGAGGGTGTCCCAGTAAAACTGGACGGAGTCGTCCACGATGCTCGACCACTGTCCAATGACAAGATACAGGTCTGTAATCCGCGTGGCGTTTTGGGCGGCGGCGTGGCGCAGGGCAATTTCGAGAATCGACTCGGTGACGGCGAGTTCGTGCATGGCAATCATATCTTACAAGAAAAGTCCGAATTACAAGAGTGACGAATGTAATATTTTTGGCGCGTCAAAAGAGGGAGATTGGGGCAGGGCGGCCTACTGAATGTCAAAATAGGAACATCTCCCATCCCTGTTTATCCCCGTCCATCGTTGGCGAAAACATTTTTAGATGGTTCTCTTAAGAATTCTCACGCAAAGTCGCAAAGTGCGCAAAGAAAACAAAAACTTTGCGGTCTTTGCGACTGTGCGTGAAAAAGCTTTACTTGGCTTTTTTCACGCTCTGACGGCATTAATACAAAAAGACGCGCCCACAACGAGCGCGTCCCTTTTCTGCAAACTGTTCGTTACGATTTCCAGGTGGTATGTTCTTCAAAACCGGGCCGGTTGACAGGCTGCGGTTCAGAGGCGGGGTAGCCGATGTAAATCATCCCCAGCAGGTGCTGGTCGGCCTCCAGTCCCAGCCACTCTTTCACGCGCGGGTCGAGGGCTGCCGCACCGGTGCGCCATTTTGCGCCCAGTCCGAGGGCGGTGGCGGCCAGGAGCAGGTTCTGGCAGGCCGCCGCCACTGCGGCAAGATTTTCCACTTCCAGCACCTTGGGCAGTGACGGTTTATCCACCCCAACAGCGATAATCAGCGGGGCGCGCAGGGCTTTTGCGCGTTCCTTTTCGAGCGCTTCGGGCGGCACGGATGGGAACTGCGCCCCGAAAGATTGCGCCATCACCTCGCCGAGTTCCTCCCGCGCCGCGCCGCTGATAACGATAAAACGCCACGGGCGCACCTTGTAATGGTTGGGCGCTTGCACCGCCGCCGCCAGCATTTTCTCGACCAGTTCGCGCGGCACAGGGTCGGGGCGCAGGTCGCCAATCGACTGACGGGAAAAAATCGCCTCGAACAGTTCCATGCTTATTTCCTCCACGGGCCTTTCGGGCCGCCCGGCCTGCGTCCGCTGGTGTTGCCGCCAGAGGCAGGCTTGCGGCCATAGGTTTTGCCCGCCGGTGAATTTCCGCCCGACGGTCTTGGGGCGGACGGTTTGCGGTCTGGCGCGCTTCCGCCGGACGGCCTTGACCCGGCAGGTTTGCGGTCTGGCGCATTTCCACCAGACGGCCTTGACCCGGAGGGTTTACGGCCGGGGGCGTTTCCACTCGACGGACGCCGGGGAGCGCGCTCCCCCCTGGATTCGGGTTTTGCGCCGCGATTGAAGGTTGGCGGCCTTTGGGTGCGGCTCCCACGCGGATGGGTTGGGCGTTTTGACGCGCCTCCCTCCTTCAGGTCGGCGACTTCCTGCTCGCTCAGGTGACGCCAATCGCCGGGTTTGAGCGTGCCAAGCCGCAGGGAGCCGATGGCTATCCGCAAAATACGCACCACGGGCAGGCCGAGCAGGGAGCCAATCTCACGAATCTGGCGTTTTCGCCCTTCGCGCATCACAATCCGCAGCCAGGCGCCCTTGCCCGAAGTCCCCTCCAGGGTGACGTCTGCCGGGGCGGTTTTATAGCCGTCCTCCAGCACCACGCCACGCCGCCACGTGGCAAGCTGCTCGTCGTCGGGACGGCGCGCCACCAGCACGCGGTAAATTTTCAGGTGCCCAAATTTCGGGTGTGTCAACCTGTTGGTCAGGTCGCCGTCGTTGGTCATCAGCACCAGGCCCTCGCTGTCGAAATCCAGCCGCCCCACCGGGTAGACGTGTCCCTCGACCGGCACCAGGTCGCGCACCGTTTTGCGAAAATCGTGCGCTTCGGCCTCGACCGCCGAAAGGACATTGCGCGGTTTGTAAAGGGCAATATAAATCGGCGCTTCGGCCCCTGAAATGACGCGCCCATCGACCACGATGCGGTCCACCGCCGGGTCGGCTTTTTGCCCGATTTCGGCCATCTTGCCGTTAACCGTCACGCGGCCATCCAGGATAAGTTCTTCACAGGCGCGGCGAGAACCAATCCCCGCGTGTGACATGATTTTTTGCAAACGTTCTTCCATTTATTGCCTTCTCTCTGTTTAATCTGGTTCTACCGTTTTTACGGGAAAACCCGCAGGGGCGACCCGCCCAGCGCTAAAAAACATCATTTTATGCCAGAATTCTCCGCGAAAACGTATCAGGTTGTGCCCTGACGGGTCGCCCCTACCCCGTCCTCCCACCAAAAACGGGAGAGCTAATAATCTTATTGTACCCGTTTCTAATTTAAAGAAGTAGCCGTTTATAATAGCCTATCCCTAAAAAACGGAAGAATCATGCCCAACAACCCATCAACACCCATCAGCACCCTGCAAGACTACAACGCCGAGCGCCGCGCCCACTGGGACAAAGCCGCCGCCGGGAAGATTTCAAACTCCATCTTCAGCCGCGCCTATCGTGGACGCCTGGCCGAAGTCTACAGCCTGCTCGTCTCGCCCGGCCAGCGTGTGCTCGAAATCGGCTGCGGATTGGGCGACCTGCTGGCCGCGACACGCCCGACCTACGGACTGGGAATCGACTTTTCGCCCGAAATGGTCAGGAAAGCGCGCGAACGCCACCCGAACCTGGATTTCCGCGAAGCGGAAGCCCACACGCTCGAACTGGGCGAAACCTTCGACGCCATTATCCTCTCCGACCTGGTCAACGACCTGTGGGATGTCCAAACCGCGCTCGAAAAATTACGCCCGCTGTGCAAGCCTTCCACGCGCATCGTGCTCAACCTGCACAGCCGCCTGCACCAGCCCGGCCTCGGCCTGGCATCCGCGCTGGGGCTGGCCAACCGCACCCTGCCGCAAAACTGGCTGACCCGCGAAGACCTCGAAAACCTGCTCTATCTGGCCGGGTTCGAAGTCATCAAACGCCAGAAGGAAGTGCTGCTGCCCCTGCCGCTCATCGGCGGATTTTTCAACAAATTCCTGGCCAAATTGCCGCTCTTCGACAACCTGACCTGGACCAACCTGCTGGTCGCCCGCCCGCAGGCGCAGCCGGCCCAGGAAGCGCCGACCGTCTCGGTCATCATCCCTGCCCGCAACGAAGCCGGGAACATCGAAGCCGTCTTCAGCCGCCTGCCGCGCATGGGGAGCGAAACCGAAATCGTCTTCGTCGAAGGCCACTCGAAAGACGACACCTACGAAACCATCCAGAAAGCCATCGCCGCGCACCCCGAATGGAAGTGCCAACTGCACAAACAGCCCGGCAAAGGCAAGGCCGACGCCGTGCGGGTCGGGTTTGCGCAAGCCAGCGGCGATGTGCTCATGATTTTGGACGCCGACCTGACCGTGCGCCCCGAAGACCTGCCGCGCTTCTACGAAGCCCTGGTCAGCGGCAAGGGCGAGTTCATCAACGGCGTGCGCCTGGTCTACCCGATGCAGGAACAGGCCATGCGCTTCCTGAACCTGCTCGGCAACAAATTTTTCAGCATCGCCTTCTCGTGGTTGCTCGGCCAGCCGCTCAAAGACACCCTGTGCGGCACAAAAGTTCTATATCGCAAAGATTATGACCGCATCGCCGCCAACCGCGCCTACTTCGGCGAGTTCGACCCGTTTGGCGATTACGACCTGATTTTCGGCGCAGCCAAACAAAACCTGAAAATTGTCGATATGCCCATCCGCTACCAGGAACGGACATACGGTGCCACCAACATCGACCGCTGGCGGCACGGCATGTTGCTCATCCGCATGGTGGCTTTTGCGGCTTTTCGGTTGAAGTTTATTTAGGCTGGTTTGTCTTTTCGAGCGATAGCGAGAAATCTTTGCTCGCCACGCAAAAGATTTCTCAGTCGCCAAAGAACGGCTCCTTCGAAATGACAACCCCACCAGGAATTCGAAATGACAGGCAGAAATAAGGCTAAACCATGAAAATTCTCTCCGTCATCGGCACGCGGCCTGAGGCCGTGAAAATGGCCCCGGTTGTGCGCAAACTGCGCGAGACGCCGGGGATTGAATCGGTGGTCTGCGCGACGGCCCAGCACCGGCAAATGCTCGACCAGGTGCTGGATTTGTTCGACATTACCCCGGACATCGACCTCGACCTGATGAAGCCCAACCAATCCCTGGCCGGAATCACCGCCGCAATTTTTGAGCGGCTCGACCCGGTACTGGCTTCCGTTAAACCCGATTGGGTGCTGGCCCAGGGCGATACCACCACCGTGATGGCAACCGCGCTTTTGAGTTACTATCACCGCATTAAATTCGGGCATGTGGAGGCCGGGCTGCGCACGGGCGACAAGTTCCAGCCCTTTCCCGAAGAAATCAACCGCATGGTGGCCGGGGTGGCCGCCGATTTGCATTTTGCCCCGACCGAGTGGTCGAAGCAGAATTTGCTCAAGGAAAACGTGCCAACGGAGAAAATCGTCGTCACCGGCAACCCGGTCATCGACGCGCTGCAAAGCGTCAGCGCGATGGAACCTGACAGCGAGAGCCAGGCGCTTTTAACGGAACTCGGGCTGACGGCTGAGTCCGCTCCACGCCTGGTCCTGGTCACAGCCCACAGGCGGGAGAACTTCGGGCCGCCGCTCGAGGCGATTTGCCGGGCCATCCGCACCTTGTCTGAAAAATATGGCGGGGAAATCCGTTTTGTTTACCCGGTGCATCTCAACCCGAATGTGCAGAAGGTGGCAACCCCGATGCTGGGCGAGTTGCCGAATGTGCGCCTTTTGCCGCCGCTCGATTACCTGCCGATGGTTCATTTAATGAAACGCGCCGCGCTGGTGCTGACGGATTCGGGCGGCTTGCAGGAGGAAGCGCCGGGGCTGGGCGTGCCGGTGCTGGTGATGCGCGAGACGACCGAACGCCCCGAGGGTGTGGCCGCCGGGACGGTGCGCCTGGTCGGCACGGACGAGGCCAAAATTGTGGCCGAAGCCAGCCGCCTGCTGGATAACCCCGCCGAGCACGAGAAGATGGCGCGGGCGGTCAACCCGTATGGCGACGGCTGCGCGGCAGAGCGGATTGTGGCGGCGCTGCTGGGTTTTTAGGGCAATTTTTGGTTTTTTGGCCTGCCTGTTTCAGTGTATCGAAACAGGCAGGTTTTTCGTTATAAGCGCTGCTAATCGTTTTGGATTAGCAAAACCAGGGAAATGTAATCTGGATTCAGGCTATCCCATTACATTTGTCCTGTCTTTTTTAGGAAAATTGGTAGGATACTTAATCGCAATTTAAGGTTATTATTATAAATGTGGCTAATTATGACGAATTTATCCGAATAAGGAGGCGCCTATCGAGAAGAGGAACATTTTCCCGTTTTCAAATCACCTCACAGCATAAGGAGAATGCTAATGTCTATGAAAAACATGCTTGTACTACTCGGCACGCTCATCTTGACTGCGGTTTTGATGACTGCCTGCGCGGGACCCGAAGGCCCCGCTGGCCCGGCAGGCCCCGCCGGCCCGGCTGGCCCGACCGGCCCCGCTGGCGCTGATGGCAAAGATGCCTCAACCGCCGACCTGACCTGCACCGAATGTCATAACGATACCGCCCTCATCACCCGCCATAAAGCCAACTGGGAAACCTCGGTTCACGGCTCAGGCGCTGGCCTGGCCTATGCCGGCGAACGCGCTGATTGCGCGGGTTGTCATGACGGCGCGGCTTTCAGTGAAATGATTGCCGCCGGCTTGAACTTTAGCCAGGTTGAATCAGGCAACACCGCCCCGACCCACCAGGATTGCCGCACCTGCCACCAGATTCACGTCACATACACTGGCGAGGACTGGGCGCTCGAAACCAACGCCCCGGTGGCGATGGTCACCAGCGGCGTAACCTTCGATGGCGGCAACGGCAACCTGTGCGCCAACTGCCACCAGGCCCGCAAAAACATTGAGGGTTTCGTTGACAAAGCCGATGCCACCAAATACGCAGCGACCATTCGCTTCAACACGCACTACAGCGTCCAGGCTGACACCCTGATGGGTCTCGGTGGGGCTGGTGTGGAAGGCAAACCCGGCGCGCACTTCAACATGGTAGAGAACACCTGCGTGAGCTGTCACATGGGCGAAAACCAGGTTCATACCTTTGAACCGCAGATGTCGACCTGCGTGGCCTGCCATGCTGACGCCACCGACTTCAACGTCAATGGCTTCATAACCGCCTTCGATGAGCAGTACCTGGCTCTCGAAGCCGCCCTGCTGGCTCGCGGCGTGATTGACGCAGAAGGCGCCACCGTGCCCGGTTCCTACGACGAAGCAGTGGCTTTTGCCCTGTGGAACTACAACCTGGTTCACGAGGACGGCAGCCAAGGCCTTCACAACCCGTCTTACTTCAAAGCCCTCATTGCCGCTTCGCTGGCAGGCCTGGGTGAGTAAAAGTTAGAAAGTGCAACAAACACTGATGGGGCTGCTGCGAGGCAGCCCCATCCGGTTATTTTTTAAAAATTCAATGCTCCGGTTAGGCTTGAGCACAGACAAATAGAAGTAGATATTCGCCCTGGGAGGTTGTCATGTCGTTCAAGGAACGCATCAGGAATTTCTTAATCCCCGCTCCCGGTTCGCCGCGCTGGATGTGGATACCCTCCATTCTCGTCGTCGGGCTGCTTGGGCTGGGTTTGCTTGGGGGAAGTGTCCACGCCTGGGAATATTCCAATTCGCCCGAGTTTTGCGGTACGGCCTGCCACACCATGCCGCCCCAAAGCATCACTTACCTGAAATCGCCCCACGCCAATGTTACCTGCGAAGAATGCCATATTGGCCGGGTTTCGCTGCCCGACCAGTTTGTTCGTAAAACCAGGGAGGGGACAAAAGAACTCTTTATGATGACTTTCAACCTGTATGAGTACCCCATTCACGCATCGGCCTTGCAGCCGGTACAGGATACCTGCGAAAGATGCCATAAACCGGAGGCCTTTGTCGGCGATACGCTCAGAACCATCACCCGCTTTCACTCCGATTTTGATAACACCGCCTACATCACCTACCTGATATTAAAAACTCGCGGCGGCACAAGAGACGAAAACCTCGGAGAAGGTATTCATTGGCATATCGCCAACCAGGTCGAATATTACGCAACCGACCGCCTCGAGCAGGATATTCCCTACGTGCGCGTCCATCATGACGACGGCACAATTACCGAATATATCGACGTCGAATCGGACTTTGACCCGGCGACGATAGATGACAGCCAGTTGCAAACAATGGACTGCGTCACCTGTCACAATCGCGTCACGCATAATTTTCAATACCCCGCAGATTCGATGGACGATTATATGGCCCGCAACATGATTGACCCGTCCATTCCTGAAATTCATATCAAGGGCGTGGAGATGCTGAGCAACGCCTATGAATCACAGCAGATGGGCCTGGCCGCCATCGCCGGGCTGGAGAATTACTACAAGACCTACCATGCCGGGTTCTACAACGAAAATACGGAACTTGTCCAAAACGCCATCGCCCAGATTCAGCAAATCTATAAAGACACGGTTTTCATCGAGCAAAAAATCAACTGGGAAACCCACCCGAACAACCTCGGGCACATGAACAGTCCCGGCTGTTTCCGCTGTCATGGCGGCAGGCACCTCGACCCCGAGCAGCAAGCCGTCCGGCTGGAATGCAACCTGTGTCACTCCATCCCGACAGTGGTCAGCCAGCAGGATTTCGTCGCCCTGATTGAAATCAGCCGCGGACCTGAGCCTGAATCACACCGCAACGCCAACTGGATAAGCCTGCACAACCAGGCCATGAATGAGACCTGCACCAATTGCCACACCACCGAGGATGCGGGCGGGACGAGCAACATCTCCTTCTGCTCAAACAGCGCCTGCCACGGCAGCGTTTTCACCTATGCCGGATTCGACGCCCCAACGCTGCGCGAAATCTTGCGCGAGCAACTAAATCTCCAGCCGACCCCGGAGCCGCTCAACCTGATAGCCGGAGCGCCGACCTACGAGGCCAATATCAAGGCGCTTTTTGAGACCAAATGCGCGGCCTGTCACGGACGGGTTGCCTCGGCGGGCCTGAACGTGACCACCTATGCCAGCCTGATGCAGGGTGGGGATAAAGGCCCGGTCATCCTGGCAGGCGACCCTGAAAACAGCCTGCTGATTCAGGCGCAGCTCAGGCAGCATTTTGCCAATTTCACTGCTGAAGAGTTGAAATTCATCAGGCAGTGGATTGAATCTGGCGCGCCTGAAAAATAAATAAAACAGCAACACAAAAAGGACGTGGAAAACTGAACCACGTCCTTTTTGTGTTATTCGCAGGTTTGCGAATTCTTTGCCGCCCGAAAAGATGACAAACTGTGGTGTAAAATTAGACCAACCTACCCACAAACAAGGCCCAACATGAATCCCTATTGCGAGTATTGCAATTCGCACCCCGAAGACACCTATAATCGAAACTACCACGATAACGAGTATGGATTCCCCATCACAGACGACAACCTGCTCTTCGAGCGCCTGATTCTCGAAATCAACCAGGCCGGGCTGTCGTGGATTACGATTCTCAAAAAGGCGGAGAACTTCCGCCGCGCCTACAGCGGATTCGACATCGAAACGGTGGCAGGCTACGGGGAGTCTGACCGCGCCCGGCTGCTGGGGGATGCGGGAATCATCCGCAATCGGTTAAAGGTCAACGCGGCGATAGAAAACGCGAAACGGATTAGGGCGTTATCCGCCGAGTTTGGTTCTTTCAAGGGCTGGCTCGACGCCCATCATCCGCGAAGCAAGGAAGCCTGGACGAAGTTGTTCAA
>JAGVAO010000172.1 GCA_020060235.1 Anaerolineales bacterium
ATGTTATTCCGCTTAAAGGCGCAGTTTTGCAGAGCATTCTTTATCGTGACCGCGGGTTGCGTTCCATGGCCGATATTGATATTCTGGTTCGCTCCGAAAACTTCTTGCTTGTCGCAAATTTACTGAGCCAAGCCGGACTTCAACTTAGCCAGCCCAAAAATGTAACCCTGGCTGAGTTAGAACACTTGCCACCTGATATCCTGCCCGGAGAGTTGACTTTCCATGACGGGCAGGGTTTTTTGATTGATTTACATCAAAGCCTGATGCCGAGTAACTGGTTTGCCAGCGTCTATACAGTCAACATGCAGGCTGTTTGGGCGCGCAGCCTCTTGCTTTCTGAAGAACAGCAGGCAGCAATTATGGCAGGCGAAGACTTCTGGAAACACCTGTTGTCGCCATATGATATGCTCGCCCATCTTTGTTTGCATTCTGCTTTGCATGGCCTGCAGAACACGAAAAGCTACCTGGATGTCGACTTGTGGGTGCGGAGTATCCCGAAAGAATGGAATTGGGGGCATTTCATCGAGATTGTGAACCAATGGCATGTCCGCTCCGCTGTTTATCATATACTGGTTATTTGTCAAAGAATGTTAGGAACGCCCATACCGGCAAATATTCTTGCGCAACTTGACCCCGGCTGGCTGGCTCGCAAGCGGGTTGGCTGGTTGATTTCCCCGGAAATTATTTTGTCGGGCCGAAAAAGCCTTGGCGTGCGCTACCCAACCCTGGTTAAATTGGCGCTGGCAGATCAACTCTCGCAAATTATCTTGTCACTGGTCAGGGTCGCATTTCCCGATAAGTCAAGGTATTCAAAACACCACTCGCAGTCCGGTTTGCTCGGCCACTGGTTGCACATCATTGATGTCATCAAAAGAGGCGACTAAGCCGATGCCCAGCTTAAAGGTAACATTACCATGCCCATCACACTCGATTCACAACTAACCATCCCCGAAACCATTTACACCCAGGAAGTTGGCGATGAAACCATCCTGCTCGACACCCGCGGCGGGCTGTACTTCAGCCTCGACCCGGTCGGAACCCGCATGTGGAATCTCATCCGCGAACATGGTAGCCTGCGCGTAGTTCACGAGACCATGCTTTCCGAGTATGACGTGACCCCCGAACGCCTGGAGACCGACATCCTGGCTCTAGCTGAAAAAATGATAGCCAAAGGCCTGGCCAGTCTGGCTCAAGCGAAACAATAAGCGTATTTGCGAGCCTGTCAAACAAAAACAACAGCCCCACTGGTTTGGGGCTGTTGTTTTTGTTTAAGTTGGGTGTATTCAGGCTACCCACCACTAGCGCTGGACCAGGCAGGAATCAAGGCCGTCTTTCTCTCCATCAGCGCCCAGGTAATTCAGCATACTCAGTTGTTCGGATGAGAAGTTCCACCGGTCAAGGTAGGCCTGATGCAGCAACTGGTTGACGGTCAGGCCACTGCCCTGGTAAATGCCAGCGCCAAAGGTGCCATCCAGCGCCGGGGACTTCGGCTCTCCATTCCAGGCAGCATTGATTTGCGCAACCAGCAAGAACTTGAGATACCTGGCATCCACGCCGTCCAATTCAGGAACGCCAATTTTGGTTTTGCCATTGTTCTTGCCGATGATGGCTACCGCCTGTTTGACGGTAAGGGTGCTGAAATCCTGGGTGTTGGAAACCAGGCTCAGGAAAGCCGCATCTGACATGTGATTCTTATAGTTCTTCCAGAAACCCGGCGAGCGGATGTAGGCGCAGTAATTGACCACCTGCTCAAGGCGATAACCGAAGTCGTAGGTCAGCACGTTGTCGTTGGTGACGGTGTCGGTCAGCAGTTCGCCGCCGGTGGTCGAGGCAAAGCCCGCCAGCGCGCCGCCGGGCTCAAAGTTGCCGGGGTCAACCTGGACGCTGTAATCGCCGGCGGTTACGCCAAAGGAGTACTGGCCGTTTTCATCGGTAACAGCCGTCCCGTTCGGAAGGCCGTTGGCATCCAGCAGGGTCACAGTCACACCAGCGATGCCGGCTTCGCCCTCATCCTGGATGCCGTTGCCATTGGCATCGTTCCAAATGGCATCGCCAAGCTTGAACGGCTTGAGCACGGGCACAACCGGCGTGCCATCTTCGTAGATCCCCATCACATCATAGGGAATGTGCCAGGCGTTCAGGTTGGATAAATCCAGCCCGGTGACACGAACTTGATAGATACCCGCCGGAAGGAGGCTGTCGACATAATGGTCCGCCAGGACGCTGTGGTCTGTCGTAATCAGGAACTGCTCCCACTCCGAATCGCCGGAGGGATTGGGATTGTGGTAGACGTTCCCGTTCGGGTCGATGACATCATAGGTCACCGCCGGTTCCCGGCGAAAATATGAAAAATGATAATCATCTCCTGGATTCCCAGTAGCAAAAACTTGTCCATCAGGCCCGGTAATGATATTGCCAGCTGAATCTCGGCAACGATACGTCGAAGTTGCAATCCCTTCAAGCCGGTCAGAGATGCCGATGGCAAAGGGCGGCAGGACGTCATTGGGGGTATTCGGGTCGTCGGTGTCGTTCAGGCTGCAATCGTGCGAGCCGAAATCCATGTCGCCGTCCCAGATTGCAAAGGAGGTCTGCGAAGATGGAACGTTAAGATACATCTCCCAGGTACCATCATAGGCTGTTGGAGATGTAGCCGGATATTCAGGGTAAATTATATACACATCTGCCATTGTATTGCCAATTGGGATCATATAAGCAAAAGATTTATTGGTGGATAATTCCAAAGGCGAGTTCGAACGAATCTTGAAACTGCTCCGCGTAGTTGTAGAGCTTGCATCTGGAAGTTCAATTGATAAGTAGTAAAAATAATCACCGCTGGGTGCCTGGGCACGAGTGTCCTGCTCAATGTTGATGTCGTACCAGTCGTTATCCACCATATCGGCACCGTTCCATTGGCCCACTTCAGCAGTTCCAGTCTGGGAGCCGTCCGGGTCGGCAAACAGAGTGTAGACCAGCTGGACTGTTCCGCGGTCCCAAAGGCCGGAGGTCTCACCATCGAAGATGCCGATTTGGAAGGAGGTCATGCTGGCGGGGACGGCAATCTTAACAAAGATAGTCTGCCCGGCCAGCGTAGCATTGCCCACGCCTGCGATTGTGAACATGCGCCCATCGGTGGTATCGCAGGTCGGCAGGCAGACAAATGCTCCGGGTTCATCTTCGGCCGCCGCGGAAGTGGCAGACAGGCCCAGCGTAACGGTCAGCAGGGCCAGCAGGATAAAGAGGTTGAAAAATCGGTTGTGTTTCATAAAGTTGAAAACTCCTTTTCAAAAAAGCGAGAAAACGGGTTGGTATCCATCCAGGATGAGATATTACAGAAAACGGCTATGACCTATTTTGACCGCCACGGTCTGCATGCCGGCTTCGGTTTGGCCGAAGCGAATCGGCTTGCCGCGCAGGGCCACCAGCGGCGCGCGGCCTTTGCCCAGCGGCCCGGTGACCGAATAACGAAAGAGCACAAAGACGTCCTTGTCCAGGCGGGCCTGCGGCTTGAGTACCAGGCAAAAGACGCTCGAACTGATATTAATCAGGGTGGCGTTCAGGCGAATCTTCCTGCCCTGGGCGTCCCTGCTCTGCAGAATTGCCGGGTACGAACCCACCATGCGAGGTTTTTTCCGCCGTTCGTTTGTCCGGGTAGGCTGGGGTTGCTGTTGCAAAAACATCGCCAAAATACTCCTTCGCGCGAACTGGATATTCTCAGTCTGAATTATAGCCAGGGTATCATATCCCTGCCGGCCAACCCTATGGTCGTTTTAGGTGGATTTTTAAGCGAAAAATCGGCCTTAAACGCCAGCGCGCATCGGCACAATTGTGCCGATGCGCGCGAGGAGATAAAAGGTTTTAATCGTTCAGATGTGCGCTAAACATTTGTCATTTCGACCGCAGGGAGAAATCTTTTGCTACTGCGGCGAAGATTTCCCCTGGCACCGCCTGCCACCGTTCGTGCCGCGAGCACGCCGGTGCGAGCCGGCAGGGCAGGTGTCAGTAGTTCGGAAACGCTCCTTCGAAATGACAAATTATCACAGACTCATTTTTGGGCCCTGAACGATTAAAAAGGCTTTAATAAGCGCTGCGTATCGCCGCCTTTCGCGAAGCACCCCGGATGGGCAGGCGGCATCTAGGCGATCTTTACGCCTGCCATCAAAAAATAAAAGATCAGGGTTTTAGAATCCGTGCCGTTCCGTGGGATCCACAAAATCAGTGTACAAAGGTTTTTCGGCGCAGCATCATTCCCGCAAATCTAATGAGAACCAAAGATTACTCCGGCAGTTCAGCCAGGCCATTCTTAAATGCGTAAATCACCAACTCCAACCGGTCAGAGACTTTCAACTTCTTGAAAATCGAAGTCAGGTGATGGCGAACGGTCACGTCGCTCAGGAAAAGCCGCTCGGCAATCTGCTGGTTTTTCAAGCCCGCCCCCACCAGCGCGATAATCTCACGCTCGCGCTCACTCAGCAGGGCGACCTTGCGCGGGACCGTATCGCTCTCGAAAAATCTCTGGCGATTGGTCGAAGCCAGAACGTTGGCAACCAGGCTGCGGTCCAGCCAGACTTCCCCCTCATAAACTTTTTCGATGGCCTTGTAGAGCACATCCGGGGTCAGGCGCGAAAGCACAACGCCCATGGCCCCGTGCTGAACAGCCCGGACGTGATATTCAGAGAAGTTGATCGGGGTCACCAGGATGATGCGGGGAGTCTCGAGCACCGCCATCAACTGCGGCAGCAGGGCGAACCGCAGCATATCGCCCGAACTCTCATGGAAGAGGACGATATCCGGCTGCTCCTGCTCGGCCAGGCCCAGCGCGGTTTTGTCATCCCCGGCCTGCGCGACCACCCTCAACCCGTCCTGTCTTTCCAAGAGCAGTTTCAGCCCGGCCCGAATGATGGGTTCATTATCCAGTAATAAGATTCGAATGGAAACCACAGTTGAAGAAGTCATAATCATCCCTGCAAGCAAAATGCCCGCCTGAGCGAAACTAATTGTACCAAAATCGTAAGGCTTCAGGCCGGTTGGTTTTGAAGCCCTGCCTCAGCCAAAAAAATCCTGGGCGGCCCAGGTGAGTCGGCTGAAGTCGGCCTCCACGATATCTGGCAGGGAATTATCCCGGCTGCTACATCCAGACATCCACAGGCTTTGGCATGCCAAAAATCGCCTCCTGAGAGGATGCTTCGCAAAAAGCGATGCTATAAGAACCCTATTTAGTGCAGCCGCAATACTCCGGCCTCATTCCTGCGAGTATGAGCTTCAGTTTTTATCAGAATCCCTTCTCCCGGGAGGGGAGAGGGTCAGGGGTGATGGGATTTTTGGGAGTGTAATCTCGTCGAATCCTGCCCTTGAAGAAAGAAAACAACCCCTTTAGAAACTGTTTAAAAAGGTTTGACTGTCGAGCAAAAAGCCGGGATAGTTGGCGGTTATGCAGACCAAACAACTATACCCAACAGATTTGACCGACAG
>JAGVAO010000091.1 GCA_020060235.1 Anaerolineales bacterium
AGTGGTCAAAGGTGGGTTGGTGCGGGGTGCGTTGGGCATATCGTCATAACCGACAACTGCCACATCCTGCGGCACACGCAAACCGGATTCGCGCAGGGCGCGCAAAGCCCCATCCGCCATCGTATCGCTGGCGGCAAAAACAGCGGTTGGACGGTTCGGAAGCAATCGCAACATGGCAGCGTAACCACCGGCCTCAGTAAAATCTCCCTCAACAATCAATTCAGGTCTCACCGCAACGCTGCGCTCCTCGAGCGCCTGGCGATAGCCCCGCAAACGGTCGCTGCCGGCAATCATGTTGTGCGGGCCAGCAATAGTGGCAATCCGCTTGTGGCCCAGGCGCAACAGGTGCAGGGTCGCCTCACGCGCACCGTGGACATTGTCCACATCCAGGTAATTGACATCCAGCCTGGGGTGGCGGCCAATCAAAATGAACGGCTTTTTGCTGTCGTGCAGCGATTGCACAATCGGGTCTTCCATCAGCATCGAAGAAACAACAACACCGTCGAGCAGGCCGCTGTGCAAAATCTGGCGCATCATACGGCGCTCAAACTCCGGCTCGGCCAGCCACAACATGACAGAATATTCCCTGGCATTGCAGGCCGAAGAGACACCTTGAATCAAAAGGGGAAAATACGGGTCAGTAAAGATGGTCGACACACCAGCCGGGATAATCAACCCAATCACATTGGTGCGGCCCGCCGCCAGGCTGCGCGCAGCAACGTTGGGCTGGAAGTTACTTTCCTGGATAACCTCCATCACCTGCGCGCGGGTCTGTTCCTTAACATTGTTCTCCCCATTGATGACCCGCGAAACCGTTGCCCGGGAAACCCCGGCGCGCCTTGCAATATCTTCAAGTGTCAGCGGCATAACACTCCCATTGAGAGCGCTCTCATTTCGTTTGTTTTATTTTGCCGCTATTGGCGGCAAATTCGGTCGTACTTACACTTATGTTACTTGTTTTGAGAGCGCTCTCATTTCATTATAATGATTTTGAGCAAAGAGTCAATAGGGTTTCAATATGACTTTTGTCACTTTCTCCCGCAGCACCCAACAAAACAGGCCCCCGCATCGTTACAGCGGAGGCCTGTTATCAGGTAGATTCGTTCAGGAATTGCCCAAACTTTGAAAGGTGGATGTCAGCGCGGGGTACAAATCCCGGTAAAGCGGGTACATCGCCGCGTAGGCTTTTACGCGCTTCTCGTCGGGAAGCGTACTCCCCGTTACCTGCACCGCCATTTCACAGGCCTTTTCCACACTGGGAAACTGCCCCGCCCCCACCCCTGCCAGCAGGGCCGCGCCATAGGCCGCCCCCTCGGTGGTGTTGACCGTCACCAGTTCGCAGCCGAACACATCCGCCAGAATCTGCCGCCAAAGCGGACTCTTGGCCCCGCCGCCAGAGACGCGCACCTGGGTAATCTCGCCCAGTCCGGAGGATTTCATCAATTCGAACGAGTCTTTCAGCCCAAAGGCTACCCCCTCCAGCACGGCGCGGGTGGTATGCGCCAGGCTGTGCCGCACCGTCAGGCCGACGAAAGCGCCGCGCGCCAATGGGTCGGGATGCGGGGTGCGTTCGCCGGTCAGGTATGGAAGGAAGAGCAAGCCGTCTGCGCCGGGGGAAATTTCGGCAGCCGGGGCAAGTAATTCGTCGAAACCAATGCCGGGGGCAAAGGTGTCCCGATACCAGCGCAGGCTGCCAGCCGCCGAGAGCATGACGCCCATCAGGTGCCATTTACCCGGCACGGAATGGCAGAAAGCGTGCAGGCGTCCTTCCGGTTCAACGAACGCGCCATTCGCGGTGGCAAAAACCACCCCGCTGGTGCCGAGCGTCAGGGCCACGATACCTTCAGAAACCGCCCCCACGCCGACAGCCTGGGCTGCCTGGTCGCCGCCGCCCGCCATAACAGGAGTCCCGGCCTGCAGCCCGGTCGCTTCCGCCGCTTCAACGGTCAAATGCCCGGTGACCTGCGGCCCTTCATATAATGGCGGCATCCACTCGCGCGGAATATCCAGCGCCGCCAGCACTTCGTCAGACCAGTCGCGGGCCTTCAAGTCCATCAGAACCGTGCCAGCCCCATCGGCCTTGTCCATCGCAAACACGCCGGTCAGTTTGTAGCGGACGTAATCCTTGGGCAACAGCACATGCGCGGCTTTGGCGTAGATTTCGGGTTCGTTTTCTTTGACCCACAAAATCTTGGGCGCGGTGAAGCCGGTCAGGGCCACGTTGCCGGTGATTTGGATAAATTTCTCGCGCCCGATGCGGGCGTGGATTTCGTCACACTGGCTTTGGGTGCGCTGGTCGTTCCACAAAATGGACGGGCGCAGGACGTTGCCGTCTGCATCCAGCAAGACCAGCCCGTGCATTTGGCCGGTCAGCCCAACGCCGCCAATTTCAGCCGGATTCACGCCCGATTGTTCGAGCACTGCGCGGATGGATTTCTGCGCCCCGTCCCACCACAAATCGGGGTGCTGTTCGCTCCACAACGGGCGCGGCGTCTCGAAAGGGTATTCGCTGGCCGCCACTGCCAGCACCTGCCCGGCGGAATCCATCAACAGGGCTTTGGTGGCAGTGGTCGAACTGTCGATGCCGATGTAGTACATATTCCCTCGCATATCGCAGGGGCGAGCCGCTGGCTCGCCCCTGCACAAAAATTATCGTACGCCGGTCAAAATATCAATCGTCAACTGGTCAAGCCGTTCGTATTTCAGCCCGCGCTTGGCAATCGCCGGGCGGTCGAAGGACTGGGCTTTGAGCGCGGCGGCTTTTTCGGCGGAGTATTTGCCAAAGAAGGGAGCCATGCTGCCGTCGTCGGCATTGATTTCGGCCAAAATCGCCTGCACTTCGGGGTCGGCGTTGAATTTGGAGGCTTTTTCTTTCAGGATGAGGTAGGTGCGCATACAGCCGCGCGCAAAGTCCTTGACGCCCTCGAAGTCCTCGGTGCGGTAGGCGTGCGCGTCGAAGTGGCGCGGGTTGTCGTATTTGACATCTTCCAGGAATTTGACCAAATAGAAGGCGGCTTTGATGTCGCGCGAGCCGAAGCGCAAGTCCTGGTCGTAGCGGCCAGGGTACTGGTCGTTCAGGTCGATGTGGAAGAGTTTGCCCGCTTCCCAGGCCTGGGCCACGCCGTGCATGAAGTTGATGCCAGCCATATGCTCGTGGGCCACTTCGGGGTTGACGCCGACCATTTCGGGGTGGTCGAGGGTCGCAATGAAGGCCAGCATGTGGCCGGTGGTCGGGTTGTAGATGTCGCCGCGCGGTTCGTTGGGTTTGGCTTCGAGGGCGAATTTGAGGTCATATTTGTTATCGATGGCGTATTCGCACAGGAAGTTCATGGCTTCGCGGTTGCGCTTGATGGCCTCGACCGCGCTCTTGCTCGAATCAGTTTCGGTGCCTTCGCGCCCGCCCCAGAAGACGTAGGTCTTCGCGCCAAACTCTACGCCCAGGTCCATGGCGCGCATGGTCTTTTGCAGGGCATAAGCGCGCACTTTAGGGTCATTGCTAGTAAACGCGCCATCTTTAAAAATCGGGTCGTGGAACAGGTCGGTGGTTGCCATCGGCACAACCACGCCGGTATCAGCGAGGGCTTTGCGGAATTCCTTCTTGATGGCTTCGGCTTCGGCAGGGGTAGCGTCAATCGGAATCAGGTCGTTGTCGTGGAAGTTGACGCCATACGCGCCGACCTCGCCGAGCAGGTAGACCAGCTCGGCGGGGGTTTTGCCTTCGCGGGTGGCATAACCGAACGGGTCACCGCCGGGGTTGCCAACCGTCCACAGGCCAAAAGTGAATTTGTGTTCGGGCTTGGGGGTGAAATCGGACATGGGGAGGTCTCCTTGTGAATTTGTGTAAACGAATGAAAAGTGATGCTTGACTTTATGCCAGATTGTTCTTATAATTTTATTTAGTTGGTTGCCCCAACAAACTAATTATACCCCGAACCCATCCATCTCTGTCAAGAGGCATTCATGCAAAAGCGCGAATCCTATCAAACCGGTGACCAAGCGCTGGTTCGACAAATCAACCTGTCACTGGTGATGAACATCCTGCGCACCCAGGCTCCGATTTCGCGCGCCGCCCTGGCCCAGGCTACGGGATTAAACAAGGCAACAGTTTCCGACCTCGTTTTTGACCTGATGGAACGGGGATTCATCCGCGAGGTTGGCATGAAGTCGTCCGGCACAGGCCGACCAGCCACCCTGCTCACCCTTCACCCGGCAGCAGGTTTCATCGTCAGTTGCGAAATAGCGGTTGATTTTATCGAGGTATTGGTTACAGATTTTGCACCAGAGGTTTTCTGGCAGGTTAAAGAAAGAACTTCTCCTGAAATGGGCCAGCAAGCGATTTTAGAGCGCACGCTGGCCTTGTTGTTCCAGGCCGTCGAAAAAGGCCGGGCCACCGAAGCGCCTTTGTTTGGAGTGGCAATCGGTGTCCCCGGCATGGTCGATTCTACTTCTGGCACCTTGCTCTTTGCACCCAACCTGGGCTGGAACAATGTTGAACTGCTGGCCTTTTTTGAAAAGGCCAATTTTGGCGCCCCTGTATTTGTTGACAACGAAGCCAACCTGGCCGCCCTGGGCGAACATTACTTTGGGGCCGCCCGAGGCTACGATAACGTGCTCTACCTGAGCGGCAATATCGGCCTGGGTGGAGGCGTGGTTCGGGATGGACACCTGTGCCGGGGCGTAAGCGGCGTCGCGTCAGAGTTTGGGCACATGACCATGAACCCTGACGGCGAACTGTGCAATTGCGGAAATCGCGGATGCTGGGAAACCCAGGTCAGCCAGAAAGCCTTGTATCGCTACCTCGATGAATTTATTAACGCCGGCAAAAAGAGCATACTGGAACACCTGTCCGGCAACTATTCGGTTGAATCTATCGTCGATGCCGCCAGGATGGGAGACGAAGCCGCCGTCCTGGCCCTGGAAAAAACCGGCAGGCACCTCGGGATTGGAATCGCCTCGCTCTTGAATGCGCTTAATCCTGAGCTGGTGGTATTGGGCGGCATGTTGAGCCTGGCCGCCGATTTCCTTTTGCCGGTTGTCGAAAACGAAATCCAAAATCGGGCTTTGCGCTGGAATCGCGAATCTGCACAGGTCGTAAGGGCCGCTCATGGGTCTGATGCCTGTGTTAAGGGTGGTATTGCAGTTGTTTATCAATCTGTCCTCTTACAAGCCAATCCACTGGCTATTCTAGGACGCTAACATCTGTTCCCATACAGGAGGTGCGCCAATAAAAGTTTTCGATTGTTTTTTTCAAAGTTCCAATATCATTCCACACACTATTTGGAGGAAAAGATGTCTAAGTTATTTCGTACCATCTCTGTCTTTGTTTTAATCGCGATTCTGGCTTCAAGCCTGGCCGCTTGCGGCGCCGGCGGAAGCGGCAAAATCAAGGTTGGCCTTTCTTTTTCAGACTTCGCCACCGAGCGCTGGAAGAACGAAGAAGTGCTCATGCGCAAGTTGCTGGAGGAAAAGGGCTATGAAGTCATCAGCCAGGAAGCCAATCACGATGTCAAACTCCAGAACGACCAGATTGACAACATGGTCAGCCAGGGCGTCAAGGCCCTGATTATCGTCGCCGAAGATGGCGATGCGATTGTGACCTCGGTAGATAAGGCCGCCGCTGCGGGCGTGAAAGTTCTCGCCTACGACCGCCTGATTAAGACCGACAAAATCGCCGCTTACCTGTCCTTCGACAACGTTGAAGTGGGCCGCCAACAGGCCCTGGGCGTGATGAAAGCCATCGACATCGACAACTGGGATGTCGCCGGTAAAGGCCCCGTCCGCCTGGTTCAGCTTGCAGGTTCCCCGACCGACAACAACGCCACCCTGTTCACCAAAGGCCAGACCGAAATCTTGCAGCCCTACGTCGACGCTGGCAAAATCGAAATCATCGCCCAGCAAGGTGTGGACAACTGGGATGCCGCCAACGCCCTCAAGCTGATGGAAAACATCCTGACCGCCGCCGGCAATGACATCGACGCCGTGGTGGCTTCCAACGACGGCACTGCCCTGGGCGCGCTCCAGGCCATGAAAGCCCAACAGTTGGCCGGTGTCGTGCCGATTTCCGGGCAAGACGCTACCGCCGATGGCTGCAACAGCATCGTCAAGGGTGAATTGACCGTTTCCATCATGAAGGACATTCGCAACCTCTCCCCGCTGGCTGTCGACCTCATCGACAAACTGCTGAAAGGCGAGCCGATTCCCGAAATGAAGAAGTTCACCCTGGCCGAACTGACCGTCGACCCGACCAAGCAAGGCGAGGTGCCCTGCGTGTTCCTGGAAGTGCAGCAGGTCAACGCAGACAATGTCTACGACCTGGTGGTCAAGAGCGGTTTCCAGTCTTACGATGATGTCTATCGCGACATTCCAGAAGGCGAACGCCCTGCCAAACCTTAATTCTTGACGTAAAATGGATAAGTCCCGGCTTCGATAAGTCGACGAGGCCGGGACTTATCGCTACGCAAATGAGGAGCAACCTGTGGCCGATGATATTATCCTCGACATTCGTAACGTCACAAAAACTTTTCCGGGGGTAGTGGCGTTAAGCGATGTTTCGATTCAAATTCATCATGGGAAAATACATGGCCTGTGCGGTGAGAACGGCGCAGGAAAATCCACCTTGATGAAAATCCTTTCGGGGGTTTATCCGTATGGTTCCTACAAAGGGACGATATTTTACGAAAACCGCGAACTAAAACTGGAAGACCGTGCCATTCGGCAGGCCATCGAAGAGGGGATTGCCATCGTATACCAGGAACTCACCCTGGTTCCGAGCATGACTGTTGGAGAAAATATTTTCCTGGGCAAGGAACCCGTCGAGAACGGAGTCATCAACTGGGACAAACTATACGCCGACACGCGGCAAATCCTCGAAAAATACAAATTGGATGTTCCGCCCAACGCAGTGGTCAAAACCCTGGGCGTCGGCAAGATGCAAATGGTCGAAATCGCCAAAGCCCTCTCTGAAAATGCCAGGATTCTCATCCTTGATGAACCCACCAGTGCCTTGAGCGAATCTGAAATCGATAAGCTCATGGAAATTTTGGAGACGCTCAAAGAACACGGTGTTACCTGCATTTATATTACGCATAAATTGGAAGAATTCTTCCGAATTACAGACTCGGTCACGATTTTGCGAGACGGAAAAACCGTCGCCACCAACCCTACCAGCGAACTCAACCATGAAACACTGGTGCGCCACATGGTGGGACGGGAAATGAAAGAACGCTTCCCCAAAAACAGCCGTAAGCCGGGAGAAGTTATCTTCAAAGTGGAAAATCTGGTTGCCACCGACCCCAACGAACCGAGCCGCAAAGTGTTGGACGGCGTCAATTTTGACTTGCGACAAGGTGAAATTCTGGGTATCGCCGGGCTGATGGGCTCGGGGCGCACGGAACTGGTGACCACCATCTTTGGGGAATATGGCAACATCATCTCCGGCACGATTACGATGGACAACAAGACGCTAAACATCAAAAGCGCGCACGATGCAATGCTTCACGGCATCAGCCTGGTGCCTGAAGACCGCAAAGGCCAGGGGCTGGTCTTGATGCAGCCCATCCTGCGCAACATCTCACTCGCAAACCTGGACAGGTTCGCAGGCTTTTTTCGAATCGACCAGGACGCGGAGTTGGCGGCGGCCAACCAGCAAGGCAAAAACCTGTCAATCAAGGCGGCCAACCTTCAAGACCGGGTGGATTCGCTTTCAGGCGGAAACCAGCAAAAGGTTGTCATTGCAAAATGGCTGCTCACAAACCCGCAAATTCTCATCATGGACGACCCCACCCGCGGCGTCGATGTCGGCGCGAAATTTGAAATTTACAAACTGATGAATGAACTCGCAGAAAATGGCGTCTCAATCATTATGATTTCCAGCGAACTCGAAGAGGTAATTGGCATGAGCGACCGCATTATGGTCATGCACAACGGTCGTTCAGGGGGCGTCCTGGAAACCCAGGGCGTTACCCAGGAAAAAATCATGGCCATTGCCACAGGCATCGAGGCTTAACCCACCCGAGGTATCTTATGAATCTGTCCTTTGAACTCAAAAAACGTTTTTACGACAATATTCAAACCTACACCATTATCCTGGCCATGCTGGCCGTCTGGATATTATTCACCATCCTGACGAATGGTTTTTACCTTAGCCCGCAAAACTTCTCCAACCTATTCCGGCAAATGACCGTCACCTCCTTCCTGGCAACCGGCATGGTGCTGGTTATCGTGACAGGCAATATCGACCTTTCGGTAGGCAAACTGGCCGGGTTCGTCTCAGTGGTGGTGGCTTATTTCCAGGCCAATGTCTGGAATACCATCTTCCCCGGCCAGCCTATCGTCGCTGCCGCGCTATCGGTTGGAATTGGCCTGCTGGTTGGCGCGCTGTTTGGTGTTTTGCAGGGCTATATCATTTCGTACATGCGGGTACCCGCCTTTATCGTCACCCTGGGCGGTATGTTCGTGCTGCGCGGCGGAATTTTGATTATCACTCAGGGAAAAACCATCCCCGCCAACCAGCCTGGCTTCGACCAAATTGCGCAAGGATACCTGTCCCCCGCAGTTGGCTGGGTCGCAGCCCTGCTCGTGGTTGCGCTGTTGTTCTTGAACATGGTTCGCAGCCGCGCGCGCAAAGCACAGTATGGGTTTGAAGTATCCAACCTGTATATGGACATCCTGGGAACCTTGTTTTTCTCTGCCCTGGTTATTGTTTATGTGGTGGTCGTCAATTTCTATAATGGCGTCCAGGTGCCTGTCCTCTTGCTGGCCGTCACGGCTGTCATCATGGCCTATGTCTCGAACAATACCCGTTTTGGACGCTATGCTTATGCCATTGGCGGCAACCGCGAAGCGGCGCGCCTTTCGGGAATTAACATCAAACGAAATATCTTCCTCGTCTTCGTGCTGATGGGCTTCCTGTGCGGCGTCGCTGGCATTGTGCTGGCTTCTTATGTGGGGTATGGCACGGTGGCGGCAGGGGAAGGCTACGAACTCGACGCGATTGCGGCCTGTATCCTGGGCGGCACTTCCACCCTGGGCGGCCAGGGAACCATCTTTGGCGCCATGATTGGCGGCCTCATTATGGCATCGCTGACCAACGGCCTGCAAATGCTCAACGTCCCGGCAGCCTACCAATATGTGGTCAAGGGCGCGGTGCTCATCCTGGCCGTCTTTGCTGATGTTTACTTCAAGAAAAACCGGTAACATCCTACAAAGACACCCAACCCCGAATCAAAAAGACCGCCGGCTCGAAAAGCCTGGCGGTCTTTTTGGATAATTGGAAAGGCAATCAGGGGATTTGGAATTCACACGTCAAAGGCTGGGACGCGCCAAGCGCCAGGCCGCGCCCGCCAGGGGAACAACCGCCCACCGTCAGTCGGAATTTGCCCGGCTCGACTACCTGCCGGCCGTCTTCATTGAACGGCATTAACATTTCAGGCGTGACCGTTAATTTGACAGTTTTTCCCTGGCCCGGCTCAAGGTGGATGCGCTGGAAACCAACCAACTGGCTGATGGGCACCGGGAGGCGGCTTTCGAGCGCGCTCAGGTAAAACTGCACCACCTCATCGGCCGCGACAGCGCCTGTGTTTTCGACCGTGACAGCCACCTCGAACCCGGGCAGGCTGGGGGACGCAACCTGAAGGTTGCAATACGAAAAAGTGGTGTAGGACAGCCCAAACCCAAACGGGTAGAGCGGCTCCTCGGTCATGTAACGGTAGGTGCGCCCGGCCATGTTGTAATCATCGAAGGGGGGAAGTTGGTCAAGCGACTTCGGGAAGGTGATGGGCAACCGCCCGGCAGGCGCGACATCCCCAAAGAGGACATCGGCAACCGCCCGGCCACCCTCCATGCCCGGATACCAGACAAAGACAATCGCATCGACCATCTCTTCGACCTCACCCAGCGCAATCGGACTGCCGCCCGTTACCACCAGAACGATTTTCGCGCCGTGAATCGCCAGTTCCTTGATATAGTCCACCTGGCTGGCTGGCAGCGAAATGCTCTCGCGGTCGCCGTTATGCGGCGAAAGCAGCGATTCGCCTTCCTCGCCTTCGAGGAAGGACGATTGCCCGGCACAGACAATGGTCACATCTGCCGATTGGGCCATGCCAAAGGCCCAGATGTCCTTGATTTCTCGCGGATGTTTGAGCAGCGCGCCGGAAGTGTATTCCATCCCCATGCCTTCGGGCAGGCGTCCAGTGATGCCTTCCAGCAGGGTAATCATGTGCTCGTTGAAACCATAATAGTTGCCGAGCAAGACTTCCATGCTGGCGGCGGTGGGGCCGGTGACGAAAATTTTACGCGTGGACGGTTTGATGGGCAGGATGTTGTCTTTGTTCTTAAGCAGTACAACCGACTCGGCCGCAGCGCGGTAGGCCAGTTTACGGTGCGCTTCGCAGGCCACCACATCCGCCGGGATGGACGCGAACGGCACTTTCTCATCCGGGTCGAACATGCCCAGTTTAAAGCGCGTACCCAGGGTGCGTTCGAGAGCGCGGTCTACATCCGCTTCGGTGATAAGGCCGCGCTCGATGGCCTCCGGGATTTCATTGAAAACATGGTCGCAGCCCAGGTCGCAGCCGTTTTTCAAAGCCAGGGCCGACGATTCCGCCGCGTCTTTCGTAACCTTGTGATTGAGATGAAAATCGGCCAGCGCGCCGCAATCCGAAACGAAATGACCCTCAAATCCCCACTCGCCGCGCAGGATGTCCTCGATAAGCAGCCTGCTCGCGCAGCAAGGTTCGCCCAGGGTGCGGTTGTATGCGCCCATAACCGACTCGACTTTGGCCTCAGTTACCAATTTCTTGAAGGCTGGCAGGTAAGTTTCGCGCAGGTCACGCTCCGAAACGACCGCATTGAAGACGTGGCGGTCTTTCTCTGGCCCGGAGTGAACCGCATAATGCTTGGCGCAGGCCGCGGCTTTGAGATAGGTGGGATGGTCGCCCTGCAAGCCGCGCACAAAGGCCGAGGCCATTTCGCCGGTAAAGAACGGGTCTTCGCCCCAGGTTTCCTGGCCGCGCCCCCAGCGCGGGTCGCGGAAGATATTGACATTCGGCGACCAGAAGGTCAGCCCCTGGTATTGGGCGGTATAGCCGTTGCGTTTGAGCGCGGCGTGATATTTGGCGCGGGCTTCATCGCTGATGACTGTGGCAATCTGGTAGATGAGTTCCTTGTCCCAGGTGGCGGCCATGCCAATGGCCTGCGGAAAGACGGTCGCGCGTCCGTTACGGGCCACGCCGTGCAGGGCCTCGTTCCAATAATTGTAGGCCGGGATGCCCAGGCGCGGCACGCCATGCGCCGGGTGGCTCATCAGCCCAACTTTTTCATCCAGGCTCATCTGGGAAATCAAGTCCCGCACACGGTCAGGGATGGGAAGGTCAACGTTGAGATAGGCAGGTTGGGTCATAATAATTCCTTGTGTTTTTTATTGCGCAGGGCTGATTATTCGAAATCGCCTTTGCTTCAAATCCGGGCATCTTTCCTGATACCCGAACAAAAAAAATCTGCTAGAAAATACCTGGGGCTAATCGCCCAGGGTCAGGTCGAGCCGCTGGGCGACGGGCTCAAGTTGTCCCGCCACCAGGTCGCGCAGGACATTTGGCTGAAGGTGGCCGGGAGAAGAATAGATTTCGCGCCACAGGTCGCCAATCGCTACCGTCAATCGATCTTCAATCATGCCCCAATAAGGGGTATCGGGCAGGCTGGTTCCGTGCGAGATGGCTTCGCGGAACAAATGCAGGTTGGGGTCTGTTTGCAGGTAGGCTTCAGTCCACATATCTTTTTGAACCGGTAGCAAGCCGGAGCCAAGGCAATAATTTGAAAGGAATTCCGGTTCATAGAGCATTTTCAGCAAATCGGTCAGCGCTGTAATTGCACCAGCATGTTGGAAAACAACCAGCACAGTACCTCCAACAAATGAAGGGCCAGGAGGTAAGGCTATCTTCAATCGCCTGAAGTCAGACTCGGTTACTTTGTGATTGCGCAAGAAGTTAAGCAGCCAGGGGCCTCCCATCGTCGCCGCAACTTCGCGCCGGGCAAAAGCGCCCAGCGCGGCATCGTCATTGAGTGGATGCCCGTTTTGCGGCATATAGCGGTACAGATCAAAATAGGCCTGGATGCCATCTATCGCTTCGCTGGTAGCAAAAGCGGATGCTTTGCCCGAAGGCGTCAGGAACGACCCACCCGCCCGGTGAATCCAACTCGACAAGTTGTAAACCGAATCATGATTATCGACCTGGGTCACAACCACCCAGGGAGTAATGTTGTAGCTTTGCAGTTTCTCAAAAGCAGCTTGTATGCTGTCAAAAGAACCGAAAGCCGAGGCCGGATCAACCTTCGCGGACTCCAGAAGGTCTTCCCAGTAGAAAATCACCCGCGCATCGGCGCGAAACGGGAGACCCCAGGTTTTCTGCCCATCGGCAACTGTAATATCCTGCCAGAGCGGTCCGAAAAAACTGCCGCGTCCGCCCAGGTCTTGCAGTTCCTGCACAGAGAAAGGCCGCAGGCAGTTCATCGAGACCATGCTGCTCAACCAGGTCGAGCCGACTTCAGCTATATCACCGCCTGAATGATGAATGCAGACATTGACCAGTTCTCGCCTGTAATGTTGCCAGTTATGGCAAATCAAGCTAATCGACTGGCCCGTGCGTTCCCTGTGGGCCTGGAAAACCTTCATGAGCAGTTGCCTGCCATGGTCGGGTAAATCGGGCGCTAGAAATTCAAGCATGGTTCCTCATCGCCTAACCAAAATCGACGGTTATTAAGGACTGGCTTTGGTCATGCACTGAAATGTTTACGGTTTTATTGCCCAGCGAAAGTTCATACTCGCCAGGGAACCCCTCGAAAGACAGTTGCCCGGCAGGGTCGGTGGTGATGCGGGTCGGGGAAAGCCACCACTCGCCCTTGACCAACTTGAGCAACTCGTCATAAGCGGGCTTGGGAGATTGGTCCTCGCGCAACAGGCCTGCCGGGGCATTCAGCCAGCCGCCGTCGCTCATGTCCCACCAGGTGATGCCCGTCACCAGCGGACGTGAAAGCAGGGTCTTGTAGTGGGTCACCACCTCGCGCGCCTGGCGCTCTTCGCCTTCAGGCGTGCTGGGCCACTCGTCCACCTGGTAATCGTTCAGGTCGACAATTTCGGGCGGCATGATGCGGCCCGAAACAATCGTATTCTCGCTAAACTGAATCGGCAGATTGAATCGCTCGAAGCGGGACAAAACCTCCAGCGTTTTTTCCACACCCCAATAGCCCTGGTGCATGTGCGACTGGATGCCAATCACATCAATCTGGATGCCCGCCGCCAGGCATTCCTCGACCAGCAGGTCATAGGCGGGCGAAATATCGAAATCGTTCAAAATCAGGGTCGTCTTCGGATTGGCGGCGCGGGTCGCCTCGAACATGGTGCGAATCAGCCCAATACGTCCCATCTGCTTGCACAGGCGCGTAATGCCGTTATCGTATTTATCGAAAATCGGCATGATGACCGCTTCATTGACCACATCCCAGGTTTCGATAACCCCGGCAAAATCGGTCACATCACGCCGAATGCGCGCCAACTGGGCTTCGAGAATCTGCTCGTTGCTCATTTCCAACAACCAGTCGGCGGTCAGGGTATGCCAGCAAAGCGGATGCCCCTTGAGGTCGCAGCCCTGTTCGGCATACCAGCGGGCTGCCTTCATGATGCGGGCCGTATCCGGCTGGCCGCGCTGCGGCTCGAAACGCGCCCAGTAAAACGGCAGCGTGGCCTGGTTGAACAGTTGCAGGAAGTACTCGTTACGCCGTTCAGCCAGTTCCTTCTCGCGGCCCGCGAGTTCGCCATTGACCAGCGGAATGGTGCTCTCGCCCCAATTGGTTCCAAACAAAAAGTGGTGTTTTTTCTGGGCAAGGGTAACTTCCTGCCCGGCCACGGGTTTGCCCTGGTGCGTCAGGGTCAGGCTGGCGCGAACAACACGGTTTTTGCGAATTTCATTATCCAGGCTGCTCATGTTTACTCATCCAATCCGAGTGTCGAAAAAAGCGCCGGGCCGCCGCGCAGCCAGAACTGCTGACCGATTTCGGCCTTCCAGCCGCTCAAAAATTCGGGGGTGTCGAACAGGCCCGGCTCGGTGTTCAGATACAGCAGGGCGCGAATCACGTCGTTGTTGGCGTAAACGAACTCGAAGATGTCCTCTGCTGGCGATGCGACCAACACAACCGGTTTGTATCGCTCACGCGCAAACTGCAAGACGGCCTCAACGGACTGCCCCTCGCAATCGGCAGACTGCGCAGTGCGCGAAACGGCCACCCAATCCACAAACTCATCACCGGGATACCACACTTCGAGCGGATGACCGCCAAAGGGCGACTCGCAGGCTGCGGCGCTATGCCACACCAGGGCGATATTCGAACTACCCCGCGCCTGAATCTCGTTATGGAGCGTTTTCCAGGCCGCGACATATTCCTCCGGCCCCTGGCCGCTCGCCGCCAAATCAAATTCCGGCCCGATACGCAGGAAGACCGGGCGCGGATAAACAGCCAACGCGTCGAGCAATGCTCCCACCCGCGCATCCGCCTCTGTTACCGGGCCATCCAGCGACAACCCGACCGAAAGCGTGCTGTTGGGATATTTCCTCGCCAGAGCGTCGAGCGCTTCCAAATCAGGCGATTTGAGCGATAGTTCGACATTCACGCCGCCCGGCGCTGTCACCAGTTTGCCGAAGTAAGCGTTGACGCCATCCGCATTCGGGCCAATCAGAAGCAAGGCCCGCCCGGTAATGGGCGCGAAGCGGCCCTCGATGGCGCGCGGCGGCGGGGGCGGCAACTCAGCGCGAGGCGTAATACCCGGTTCGTAAATACGGAAGTTGCCGCTGGCTTGCAGCAGGCCCATCATGTAGAGCAGGCCGTCATAGTAGCGATACCTGCCAGTCGGAGGCTCTGCATCCCACAGGGCCTGGACGAAGGGTTGACCAATTTCGGGGTCTGCGGCGTAGGCCAGGACAGCATTGGTGGCAATCAACCCCGTAGCGCGATGCCCGGCCAGCGGTTTTCCATCCAGGGAATATTCGGCAACATAATCATCGATGCCCTGGGATGCGAAGAAAGATAATTGGCGGTTGGCTTGTTCCCGATACCATTCAGAGGGGTGAAACCAGACATAATCCATGCCGATGTTCGCGCCCACGCGGAAAGCGTCGTAGCGGAACTGGCCGTGATACTCGTCATTGTAAGGACGGCCATCGAAGTAGGAATAGTTAGGGGCCAGGCCGGTTTCGGGGTGAACGGCAGTAGGCAGGAACTCGCGGCTAACGGTAGCGGCTTCGGCCCAAAAGTCGTTATTTTTATCGGCCCAACGCGCCCACAACTCGTAGAAATGGGGCATGTGGTACGAAGCGTCGGTAAATTTCGAGTTATTGCCCAACTGCGGCACAAAAACGACCTGTTTGGTCTCCGGGTCGAACAGGTTGGTCGCCAGGTTGCCGCCCAATTCTTTGGCGTTCAAGGCCACATCGAGAATTTCCTGGGCTTGGGCGCGGTAGTTATAAATTCCTTCGCCGCTGCCCCA
>JAGVAO010000205.1 GCA_020060235.1 Anaerolineales bacterium
CCCGACCTCGACATCCGCGGGTTCAGCATCAGCCAGGATAGTGACTGGTATTTCGTCTCCATTGCCCTGATTGGCAAAAACCCCAACAACGACATCGGCATCCACTACTCGGTCGAGTTGGACACCAACATCGACAGTTTCGGCGATTACTTAATCGTCGCCTCCCCGCCCTACTCGGAAGAATGGACGGCCAACAACATCAAAATCTACAAAGACACCAACCGAGACACAGCCGGACTATCGGCCTCGCGCTCGGACGCGCCCTTTGACGGCGACGGTTTCGACAGCCTGATTCACGACCCCGCCGGCGAAGTGGTGCTCGACCCGGATGTGGCCTGGGTGCGAATCAACGCTGGCGACCTGGCGACGGTTCAGTTCGCTTTCAAAAAGTCGTGGGCGGGCGGGCAATTCCTGTACAGCGTCATGGCCGATGCCGGGCCGAAAGACCCCTCCCGGCTCGACTACGTCGACCACTGGACTTCCCGCGATGCCGGTTCGCCGGTGCGCAGTGAAGCCTTCTACCCGCTGGGCGACCTTTTCCTGGTGGACAACACCTGCTACCAGGCCATCGGCTTCACCCCAACCGGGTATGAACCCAAAATCTGCCCGGAAATCGTCCAGCCGCAGGTTGCATCCCCGAAAGACCCGGAAACCCCGCCCCCGACCGAGGTGGATTACTGCACATCGATTGGCTCTCCCAACCCCGGCAATTGCCCCTATGGCTGGGCAGATGCCCCCTACTGCTACTGCATACCGGGGTAGTTGAACTTCTTGTGCGCCAGGTGACAGTCACTTTGCAAGTGACTGTCACCTTTTATCTTTAAAGCCAGTCCTGCGACCTCAGTCGCGGGACTGGCTTTTTAATCCCAAACCAGACAAACTTGGTAAAAAATGCCCGGCGCGGGTATAATTCACGCCTTACTGCTTGAAAGAGAAGGATGTTGTATGAAATATCATATTTGGACAGAAGGCTGCCAGATGAACGTGGCCGACTCACAGCGGGTCGGCTCGGCGCTCGAACACCTGGGCTACAGCAACACCCCCGCCGCAGAAGAAGCCGATGTCATTGTGCTCAACACCTGCGTCGTGCGCCAGTCCGCCGAAGACAAGGCCTACGGACGCCTCACCTCGCTGCGCCCGCTCAAGGTCAAAAACCCTAACCTGGTCATCAACCTGATGGGCTGCATGGTCGGCGTGCGCGGCGCGGAAAAACTGAAAGCCAAACTGCCGTTTGTGGATGTCTTCTCCCCGCCCTCCGACCCCGGCCCGCTGATTTCGTACCTGACCCAGGGCGAAGTCCGCTCAATGGAAGACGCCGAAACCACCCGCCGCTTTTTGGCGATGGACGATGAACTGATTCTACCCGTCCACGAGCGCGGACAACTGGTCTCGGCACATGTCCCGGTCGTTTACGGCTGTTCACACGCCTGCACCTACTGCATCATCCCCTACCGGCGCGGAATCGAACGCTCCAGGCCGGTCGGCGACATTGTGGCCGAAATCCGCTCATTGGCGGCGCAGGGTGTCAAGGAAGTCACCC
Source organism: Anaerolineales bacterium (assembly GCA_020060235.1). Taxonomy (GTDB): domain Bacteria; phylum Chloroflexota; class Anaerolineae; order Anaerolineales; family Villigracilaceae; genus UBA8950. The sequence continues at coordinate 1,541 of JAGVAO010000205.1, forward strand.
TGCTCGGCCAAATTGTCGACCGCTACGGCAAAGACATCCCCGACGGCCCCAACCTGGCCGGTCTGTTGCGGGTCATCAACGAGGTCGAGGGCATCGAGCGCATCCGCTTCCTGACCTCGCATCCCAGTTACTTCGACGAAGACATCATGGACGCCGTCGCCGAACTGCCCAAGGCCATGCCGCACTTTGAAGTCCCCATCCAGGCCGGTGACGATACCGTTTTGGAGAACATGAAGCGCGGCTACACCCAGGCCGACTACTACCGCCTGGTCGAAAAAATCCGCGCCAAAGTGCCGAACTGCTCGATTGCCACCGACATCATCGTCGGCTTCCCCGGCGAAACCGAGGAACAGTTCATGCAGACCTACAAGGTGCTGGCCGACCTGCGGCTGGACGTGGCCCACCTGGCGCGTTACTCGCCGCGCGAGGGCACCGTCTCGGCCCGGCGCATGGAAGACGACGTGCCCGCCGAGGAAAAGATGCGCCGCTTCCGCCTGTTGGAGGAGTTGCAGGAGCAGGTCGTCGGCGAAATCAACGCAAAATACCTGGGCGAAACCGTCGAAGTCTTGTTCGAGGAAAAGGTCAAAGGACGCTGGAAAGGCCGCACCCCGACCAACAAACTGGTCTTTGTCGAAAGCGACGAAAATTTGCGCGGCAGGGTCGTCCCGGTGCATGTCACCTGGACAGGCCCGTGGTCGATGCAGGCCGCGCTGGTCAACCAGCCGGTGCTGCTGTCGCTGTAATCAAAAAACTGGAAAGCCAACGAGCGCTTTCCAGTTTTTATTTTTTGTCATTTCGAGCGATAGCGACATCGTGCCCGCAGGGGAGAAATCTTCCCCAGTGTGCTTAAGATTTCTCCCCGCTACGCGGCTCGAAATGACAATTGTCAGGAAACTCAATCCCCAAGCACAAAATTATCAATCAGGCGGGTCTTGCCGAGGTAGACTGCCATCGAGAGCAGGGCTTTGCCTTCAACTGTTTGCAGTTCTTCGAGCGTATCGTAATCGGCGCAGGAGACATACTGCATTTTTGCCAGCGGCTCGGCTTCGATGGTTTCTTTCATCAGGCGGCGCAGGGCTTCGGCGTCGCGCTCCCCGGCATCGTAGGCGGCCCCGGCGGCGCCCA
>JAGVAO010000072.1 GCA_020060235.1 Anaerolineales bacterium
CAGCCTGAAATCCAGGTCACCATCAGCGAGGCCGCCTGGGAGCGTGTCCGCCGCGCAGCGCAGGCTGTACAGGATTTTGTCGCTCGTGGCGAAATCGTCTATGGCATCACCACCGGCTTTGGCGCGTTCAAAGACCGCATTATCTCACAGGAACAGGTCGAGCAGTTGCAGCGCAACATCCTCGTCAGTCACGCTGTCGGGGTTGGCAATTTGCTCGACCAGCCAACCACCCGCGCCATGATGCTCATCCGCGCCAATACGCTGGCCAAGGGCCACTCGGGTATCTGCGAGGACACCCTGAACCTGCTGGTCGAAATGCTCAACCGCGGCGTTTACCCGCTCATCCCGGAGCAGGGTTCGCTCGGCGCGAGCGGCGACCTGGCCCCGCTGGCCCACATGGCCCTGCCACTGATTGGCGAAGGCGAAGCCTTTTACCAGGGCAAGCGCATGTCGGGCGCCGAAGCCCTCAACCGCGCCGGTCTTGCCCCGGTGACCCTGACCGCCAAGGAGGGCCTGGCGCTGACCAACGGCACCACCCTGATGAACGCCATCGGCACGCTGGTGACGCACAAGGCCGAACAACTGGCCCGCGCCGCCGACCTGGCCGGGGCGCTCAGCCTGGAAGCCATGCACGGCACGCCACGCGCCTTCGACCCGCGCATCCACGCCGCCCGCCCGCATCCGCGCCAGGTCGAGTGCGCCGCCTACATGCGCGAACTCATCAGCGGTTCGACCTTCACCCGCCCCGACGACCCGCTCAACGTCCAGGATGCCTACACGCTGCGCTGTATTCCCCAGGTGCATGGGGCCGTCCGCGACGCCATCGCCTATGCCCGCTGGGTGATGGAAATCGAACTCAATGCCGTCACCGACAACCCGCTGATTTTCTTCGACGACAACGGGAACGCCGATGTGATTTCGGGCGGCAACTTTCACGGCGAGCCGCTGGCAATCGCCATGGATTATCTCGCGCTGGCCCTGACCGAGTTGGGGAACATTTCCGAGCGGCGCATTGCCCGGCTGGTCGATGCCGCCAGCAACAAGAACGTCTTGCCGGCTTTCCTGATTGAGGAGGGCGGGGTGAATTCCGGCTTTATGCTGGTGCAGTACACCGCCGCCGCACTGGCATCCGAAAACAAAGTGCTGGCCCACCCCGCCAGCGTGGATACGATTTCGACTTCGGCCAACATCGAAGACCACGTGAGCATGGGGCCTGCCGCCGCCCGCCAGGCGCGGGAAATTGCCGGGAACGTCGAGACCATCCTGGCCCTCGAACTGCTTTCCGCGGCCCAGGGCATCGACTTCCGCCGCCGCGCGCTCGGCCCCGAAGCCCGGCTCGGACGCGGCACCGCGCCCGCCTATGAGGCGATTCGCCGTCACGTCCCTTTTATCGAAAAAGACCAGGTGATGTACCCCTACATCGAAACCATGCGCGGGCTGTTGTCCAATGGCAAATTGCATCTCAACGATAGCCCATCAATGCGGCTACCAAATTTGCAAGAATGAGCCTTTTTCGCCTAAATTGATGCGCTTTTATAAAATCTGTACTAAAATAGTGATTGTAAGGTTGCTGTTATGTCGGTGTTTTTTCCCCGCAAGTAAAATATGCCTGTGGAGTTAGTCCTTACTTATGGAAGATAGTTCCATCACCATTCTTTATGTAGAAGATAACCCGGACAATCGAATGCTCATTCGGCGCGTCCTGGCGGCTGAGGGGTATGAAGTAACAGAAGCCCCCAGCGCAAGCGAGGCGTTGGAAATCTTAAAGACGTTGCGCCCAAACCTGATTTTGATGGACATTAACATGCCGGAAATGGACGGATACACGCTGACGGCCCGCATCCGCCAACTCCCCAACATGGGCGGCATTCCGATTATTGCCCTGACCGCCAACGTGATGAAGGGCGACCGGGAAAAATCGCTTGAGGCCGGTTGCGACGGCTACATCCAGAAACCGATTGACATCGACACCATTGTGACCCAAATAGAACGGTATCTCAAGAGATAACTATGAGCGAAAACGACAACGCCCGCGCAAATACTACACCAGCCGGGGAAGGCGCCCGTAAACCGGGGGTCCCCAAGGATGCCACCGTCCTGGTTGTGGAGGATAACGTCTCGAACTTCGTGCTGGTTGCGCGCATGTTAGGCTTTATGGGGATTCATTGCGAGTGGAAAACATCGGGCTATGAAGTGGTCGAGTATGCCGATACCCTACCCCGCCTGGACTTAATCCTGATGGACATCCGCCTGCCGTATGAAGACGGCTACGGAGCGCTGAAAAAAATCCGGGCATCGGAGCGGCTCAAGAGCGTTCCCATCGTGGCTGTAACCGCCGAGGCCAGCCTGGAGCAAATGAACAAGGCGCGCGCCTCGGGCTTCGATGGTTTCCTCGGCAAACCGCTTGACCCCGACAAATTCCCCGACCAAATCAAGCGAATTCTAACCGGTGAGCCTGTCTGGGAAATCCCATACGAGGAAAGATAGCAAAAGCGAGGAGGTTTCTCCGGAAAAAGAGAACACAGCCTCGCTTTTTGATATATTTACCCAATGAGAGCCGCCATGAGCAAATCCGCTCCAACCAACTTTGAAACAATTCTAAAATTACACGAAATCAATTACCTGTTATTCAAGGCCCAAAGCGAAAAAGAAGTTAACACGGCCATTCAGAACTCGCTCAAGGCGTTGCCCTTCCTGTCGGCATATTATGGGGTCAGCGACAATGGCCTGGAACTGGTTTTCTCATACGACCCGCGCAGTAAAAAAGCCATCCAGGGCATCAAAAAGCAAGTGGAACTTACCGTAACGGAAATTGCCCGCGACTTCTCCGAAACTGTCAAAATAACAAAACTTGCCGATTCAAAACACAACCCGGTCATCGTCTCCTGCTTTCAGGACGCAGGCTGCGAAACGCTGGCTGTCATCCCCGCCATCGAAGACGTCCTGACCGTCGGGGTCATCTACCTCGGCGCAGAAGCCGGGCAGGAAATCGACCCCCTGTTGACCGCCCCGATTGCAAGCCTGGCGGAAACCATCCCCCACGCCCAAAAGAATATCAAAGCCCAACGCGCCATCCAGCAGCGCCTGCGTGAGTTGGAGGCGATTTCAGACACCAGCCAGTTGGTTTCTTCGCTCAACGACCTGGATGAACTCTACCAGGTTTTGCACAAGCAAATCAAAGAAACCATCGGTGAGATAAGTTTTGCCATTGGCCTGTTCGACGCCGAAACCGAAACCATCGAAATCCCTTATATGGTGGAAGACGGCAAAACATCCTCCATCGAGCCTTTCCCATTGGGCGAAGGGCTGATTTCGATTTTGATTCGCACCCGCCAGCCGCTGATGCTGGCAGACGACGCCGAGCGCCGCGCCCGAGCACTGGGCGCGAAATTTAGCGGCAAAGCGCCGAAATCGTGGATGGGCTGTCCGCTCGTGGTCGGCGGCGAAGCCGTCGGCGCCATTGTGGTACAGGACATCGAGAAAGAAAACCGCTTTACCCAGGACGATTTGCGCTTCCTGACATCGCTCTCGGCCCAGGTTGGTGGGGCGATTTACAACACCCAACTGCTCGAAAATATGCGCCGCCGCGCCCTGCAACTACAAACCGTCGCCGAAATTTCGAGGGAAGTCTCCAGTTCGCTGATTATCGACAACCTGCTCAAACAGGCCGTCCAGTTGGCGGTCGAGCGATTCAACTTCTACCATGCGTCCGTCTTCCTGCTCGACCCGGCGAAAGAATTTGCCGTCATCCGCGAAGCCACCGGTGAGGCGGGCGCGCAAATGAAACGCGCCGGGCACAAGTTACAGGTCGGCTCCAAGTCGATTGTGGGGTACGTCACCCAGAACAGGCAGCCGCTGGTGGTCAACGAAACCAGCAGCGACCCGAACTATTACGCCAATCCGCTCCTGCCCGACACCAAGGCCGAGGCCGGCCTTCCCCTGCTGGTCGGGGAGGACGTCATCGGCGTGCTGGACGTGCAAAGCACCCGGCCTTACGTCTTTACCGAAGAAAACATCAAAATCATGCAAATCTTGGCCGACCAGCTGGCCGTTGCAGTGGTCAACTCCGAACTCTTTGCAGAGGCCCAGGAGAGATTGTCGCAGCACCGCCTGCTGCACCATGTCACCACTGCCGCCGCATCGAGCACCTCCATCGACGAGGCCTTGCAAAGCGCGGTACAGGGCCTGCAAGTTACGCTGGGTGGCGACCAGATTGCCATCCTGCTTTCGGACAAGGAACAAAAAAACCTGGACGTGCGCGCCTCGATTGGCTACCCCAACGAAGAATCGGCCAAGTTAAAAATCCCGTTTGGGGTCGGCGTGACCGGCTGGGTAGCCGCCCAGCGCCAGGCGCAGCGCATCAACGACGTCACCAAAGATTCGCGCTATATCTCGGTCAATTCAAAAATCCGTTCCGAACTCGCCATCCCATTGATTTACCGCAACGAAGTGCTCGGCGTTTTGAACGTGGAAAGCCCGCGCATCGCTGCTTACAGCGAAAACGATGAAGAAATGCTCGGCACGCTGGCAGGCAGCCTGGCAGCCATTATTGCCCACTCGCGTCTGCTGGAGCAATTCCGCACCCAGGTGGAACGCGAACGCATGTTGTATGAAATCATCAACAAAATCCGGCGCACATCAAGCGCGGAAAAAATCCTGTCGATTACATCCGCCGAAATCAACAAAACCCTTGCCACCAGGCGTGTGTCCATCAAGGTGGATTTGCCCGAATCGGAATCGCTGTAAGCCAGGCAAACCAGCCTGTACGGAGAGAATTCTTCCATGCAAAGACAGTCACCCGCAAAACTGCTCCCAAAATTCCGCGCCAGCCTGGGCGTAAAGTTGATAGCCATTGCCCTGGTCGCCCTCTTGATTATCTTCTCGGTCAGCATCTATCAGGGCCAACAGGGGATTATCGACAGCCTGCGTGGCGACGCTTCGCGCGAATTAAACTCGGCAGCCGCAGTGCTGACCAGCAAGGTGGATGGCGATAAAGCCGCTGCGCTTATGGTTGCCGCGACCGTCGCCAACCGCGCCGATGTCCAGGCCTTGGTTGCAAATAAAGACAGGGAGCAACTGGAAAACGCCCTGACCCCCTTGTTCGGGCAGTTGAACGACCAGCACAAAGTCGTCCATTTCAACCTGATTGACGAACGCGGCGTTGTTATTTTGCGCCTTAGTGACCCGGACAACTTCGATGATTATGTTTTTTATAACGCTGTCGTTACGAACACCATCAACACCCGCCGCCAGACCGGCGGCTTCGAGGTCGACACCAGCGGCCTGAGCATGCGCGGGGCTGCGCCCGTTTTCTACGAGGGGGCTTTTGTCGGCGTGGTGGAAATAGGCATCGATTACTCGCAAGATTTCACCAACCTGATGAAGCAAAAAACACGGGCGGACTTCCTGGTGTGGTTCTACAAGCCATCAACCGCCCGCTTTGGGATAGAGTTTGAAAGCGAAACCGTCGATTCCCCCGATGAGAATTTCCTTTATTACGCCGGCACAAAAATGGAAGGCCTTTCCACCGAGAGCGGGAATCTCGAAGCGGCGTTTTCCACCTTTGAAAGCATCCTGGCCCTGAACGTGGAGAGCGGACACGCCAGCCTGCTGGTTCCCATCCTTGGGCCAGACGCAACCTTCTTCGGCGTGACCGAAATTTCTTTCGATTACACAGCCCGCCTTGAAGCGGAAAGACAGGCCAACATTACCGAGCAACTGAGCATTGTCGGCCTATCCCTGCTCGGATTGTTGGCCGTCGGCATTGCGATTAACTTCCTCGCAATCAGCCCGCTGCAAAAAATTTCCCGCTTTGCCGAAGACATTACCGAAGGAACGGGCACAACCAGCATCAACCTGAAAACAGGCGACGAGTTCGAGCAGGTGGCCGAGGCCCTGAACATCATGGCCGCTTCGATTACGCAAAAGCGCGAAGACCTGGAACGCCAGGTTACGCAGCGGACGGCGCAATTGCAGGCATCCAACGAAGTGGCAAAAGTGGCAAATTCCATTCTTGACCCCGATAAATTAATTTCCACGGTCATCAACCTGATTACCGAAAACTTTGGTTACTATTACGCGGCCATCTTCCAGGTTAGCGAGGACGGACGCTGGGCCGAACTTAAAGATGCGACCGGCACAGCCGGTGAAACCCTTAAAGCCCGCCGGCACAGGCTGCAAGTCGGCGGCAACAGCATGGTCGGCTCGGCCGTCAGTATGCAGGAGGCGCGCATCGCCCTGGATGTCGGAGAAGCCCCGGTGCGTTTCAACAACCCGCTGCTTCCCAACACCCGCTCAGAAATCGCCCTGCCACTGGTGGTGGGCGACCGGGTAATTGGCGCGTTGGATGTGCAATCGATTCGCGCAGGCGACTTTATGGAAGAAGATATTTCGACCCTGCAAAGCATGGCCAACCAGGTTGCCATCGCGCTCGAAAACGCGCGCCTGTTCCGCGAAATGAATGCCTCGCTCGAAGAATTGCGCCAGGCCAACCAGGAATTTGTCACCTCCGCCTGGCAGGATAAATTGAAATCTGGCAAACTGGAACACAGCCTGCGCAATGAAATCTTCTCGGGCCAGGAACCGGACACTTTAAAGGAAATTTTGGTGCCGCTCAACCTGCGCGAGCAGCCAATTGGTGAAATTGCGCTCGAAATCAGCCAGGACTGGGGCGAAGAAGACCAGGCCTGGGTCGAGGCCCTGGCCACCCAGGTTGCCATCTCGCTTGAAAACTCGCGCCTGCTCGAAGAAAGCCAGCAGACAGCCCTGCGGGAACAACTCTCCGCTTCGATTGTGCAAAAGGTCTGGTCGTCGAGCAATATCGACACCATCATCCAGACCACAGTGCGCGAACTGGCGCGCTCCCTCGACGCCGCAGAAGTCAAAATCGAACTAAAAGCCGACTAAGGCCGTGAAAGAACTCTTATGAATCAAGTCAACCCCACCCAGACCGAGACCCAGGCCCCGGAAACCCCCTGGGGAATTGTCGCCAGAGTGCTGACCGAACCCAGCGCGCAAATTTCAGAAATCGGGCAACGCCGCCGGGCGCAAGTTGCATCTGCGCTTATCCTGATTATCGGCATCGGCAACCTTATCGGAGCTTTTTTGGGGCGGGAAGAAAGCCGCGCTTACCAGTTACTATCCTTCTTCATCATTCTTATTGCCTATTTCTTTAGCCGCACCAGGTTTTTAAGCGTGGGGACATTTCTATTCCTGCTTGCTCTCAGTTCAAGCCCATTTATCACCATCCTTACCCGCGCAGACGGAGAGATTCAGGCCCAACTTTACAGTTGGCTGCCGCTGGCCCTGGTCATTGCCAGCAGCCTGCTCAATCGAGTCGCCTTGTTTGCGCTGACAATAATCATCCTGCTGGCAATTGGCTCATTATCATTTATATATACACCCGAAGCCTTCCCGGAACAATTCAGCCGCATCGTCGGCTCTGCCGGCATTATTGGCATACTTGGCTTTTTGCTGATTTACCTTGAAACAGTGCGCGGCAACATTGAAAAACTGCGCCTGGGCGAATTGACAAAAATCAACGAGGAGCTCTCGCAAGTCAGCCAGTTCCTGGAAGAGCGCGTTGCGGAACGCACAGCGCAGTTGGACAGGAAAACATCCCAGCTGGAAGCCTCGGCAATGGTGGCGCGCTCGGCGGCAGAGACGACCGACATCAGGGAATTGTTGGATACCGTCGTAAGTCAGATTTCGAATCGGTTTGGTTTTTACCACGCAGGAATTTTCCTCAGCGATGCAGCGCGCCAGAAGGTTTACCTGGCCGCCGCTTCGTCAGAGGGCGGCAAAAGACTGCTGGCGCGCGGCCACAGCCTGAACATAGGCCGAGAAGGCGTGGTCGGCTACGCCGCATACGAAAAGCGTCCGCGCGTTGCCCAGGATATCGACCGCGAGAACGTCTACTTCCGCAACCCCGAACTGCCCGACACCCGCTCAGAGGCCGCCCTGCCGCTCTTAATCAAGAGCCAGGTCATTGGGGTACTCGACATTCAATCCACCGAAGGAAGCCCGTTCAGCGCGGAAGATTTGTTCATCCTGCAAACGATGGCCGACCAAATTGCCCTGGCAATCCAGAATGCGCGCCTATTGGACGAATCGCGTTCAGCGCTTGAGCAATTGCAAGGCATTACCGCCCAGGCCGTTCAGGATGCCTGGAGAAGTTACACCGGACAAAGACCGCAAGGGTATGTTTACAGTGCCGGGGATGTCGTTCCCGTAGGGGAAAGCAAAAGCAGCCTGGATGAAAAGGAAATCCGCGCAATGGAAATCGGCATTGTCTTGCGCGGACAACGCATCGGCGTCATCCAACTCAAGCGCAGCGCTGCCCAAACTGACTGGACAGACAAAGAGCAAGATTTTACCGAAAAAATAGCCACACAGCTGGCCCTGGCGATTGAAAATGCGCGCCTGCTCGAGGAGTCGCAGCGCCGCGCCGCCAGGGAACAAACCCTGAACGAGTTGACGACCCGCCTAAGCCGCTCACTTGACCTGGAGACATTGCTACAAAACGCGGTGCTGGAACTCCACAAACTGCCTCAAGTAACCGACGCGACCGTTATGATTACACCCCAACAGGCGAAAAAACAGCCATAACCGGGCGAGCATTATGAAAATAAACTTCCTGCAATTCAACGTTTTGGATTATGAGGACCTGGATATTCCAGAAGGCCAGAGAGGCTTATACAATATTCTCGCGGCATCCCTCAGTTATATCCCGCTGATGTTGGGATTCAATGCCCTTGGTCTTGTATTGATTTACATCCTCGCAAGCCTCGGTTTTTTGGATGTCGCAGACCCCAAACTGCTGGGCGTGGCAGCCATTTCGTTGGTTGCGGGGGCGCTGCACATCCCTATTGCCGCCCTGTTTAAGCAAAACAAAATTGAAGCGGTTATTTTAAGCCTCTACATCGTCGATGGCCTGGCAAGCGCTTCCCAGGTTTTTCTCTGGGAAGGCGTCATGCCGCTGGCATTCTTTACCCTATCGGCCGTAAGCCCGGCGCTGGTGTTCCTGCCCCTTTCTGGCATTAAACCGCGCACAAAACTAAGCATTCTGGGCATTGCCGCCCTGCTGGTTATCGCCATCCTGGTTCTGTCAAACAACCTGCCATACGAGCGATTGCAAACCGAAAATCTCTCTTCGATGGCTGGCTTAACCATTTACGTAACGGTTATTCTCGTCATGGTTACGTTGGTGCTTACCAACGCCGTCCCGTTCCGCACAATTGCCACGCGGCTGATTGTCACTTTTGCGTTCCTGGTGCTGGTATCCGCTGCATCCACACTGGTCGTCTCGGCCCTGGTCAATTTATCCAGAGACCGCGCCCAAACCTTCGAGCAACTGCGCACCATTTCAGAACTCCAGGCCGGGCAAATGTTCGCCATTTTGCAGGACTACGAGCAAAATGCCACCCAG
>JAGVAO010000234.1 GCA_020060235.1 Anaerolineales bacterium
AATCAGGGCAGCGTCGCGGGCCGGGTCGGGAGCAATGACCTCGTCCGCAACCCACAACTCGGCGGCAGTGCCGGGGGATTGGGTCAATCCGCAGCCTTCGGCGTACAGGACTTCGAGGGCCTCCCCGGCCTTTTGGCGGATTCCGTCAATCACCGACTGGGCTTCGAGCGGGTCGCCGCTATAGCCGCCGAGACGCACCGCAGCCGCGTTCGGGCCGATGACCGCCAGCGAGCGCAGCTGCGACCGGTCAAGGGGCAACAACCCGCCCTCGTTCTTCAACAAGACGATGGATTTGCGCGCCGCTTCAAGCGCCAGGGCCTTGTGTTCGGCGCAATTGGTGACCACCACAGCCTTGTCTTCGTCCACAAAGGGATTCTCGAACAGGCCAAGCATGAACTTGACCCGCAGGACTTTCGCCACTGCCGCGTCAAGAGCCTCCTCGCGGATGCGGCCCGCCTCGACAGCCTGTTCCAGGTACCTGAAACAGCGGCCCAGTTCAACTTCCACGCCGCTGCTGAAGGCTTTTTCGGCGGCCTCGGCCTCATCCGCGGCGACCAGGTGCAGTCGGTAGAGGTCGTCCACGCCCCAGCCATCCGAAACGACAAAGCCATCAAAGCCCCATTCGCCACACAACAGGTCTTTGAGCAGCCAGGGGTTGACGTGTGAAGGGATGCCGTTGATTTCGTTGTAGGATGCCATGACCGAGCCGATTTTGGCCTCGCGCACGACAGCCTCGAAGGGCGCGAACAACTCATCGCGCAAGGTGCGCTCGGCATAGTTGGCCGGGGCGCAATTTGTGCCGCCTTCAGGGTGGCCGTGCGCGCTGAAATGCTTGGCGGTCGCCAGCACCCTATCGGGCGCGCCGCTAAAGCGTTCGCCCTGGAACCCGCGCACCGCCGCCACGCCCAGCCGCGAGATGAGATAGGGGTCTTCACCATAAGTCTCCTCGGTACGGCCCCAGCGCGGGTCGCGGGCCACATCCAGCACCGGCGAAAGGACGTACTGCGCCCCGCGCGCGCGCATCTCCTTCGCCACCACGCTGAAAACACGCTCGTGCAGGTCAACATCCCAGGCGCTGGCCAGGCCAATTGCCTGCGGGAAACTGGTTGCCTCGTGCGCCATGTAGCCGTGCAGGCCCTCGCCCAGTCCCAGGGCGGGAATCCCGAGGCGGGTTTCTTCGCGCAGGAATTTTTGCAGGGCGTTCAGGTAGGCGGCAGTATCACGGGTTTTGCGATTTTTGTGGTGACTGTTTACGTAGGAAATGCCGTTCTTGAAGTGCTTTCGGCAAAATTCAAGTGAAAATTTCCCGTCGCCGTCATCCAACCCCATCGGGCCAATGAGTTGGGCGCATTTTTCGGCCAGGGTCATGCGTGGAAGCAAATCGGCAACGCGGTCTTCGACAGACAAGGACGGGTCGCGGTAGCGAGGAGGGTTCGTCATGGGATTATTCCTCAATCACAAACAGGGTCGCCGACCAGGCTGGCAGGGTCAGGATACCGTCGGCGGGCAGGGATTGGACGCCCAGTTCTTCGGCGTTGTGTTCACTATCCAACAGCCAGACACGGGCGGATGCGGGAGTCTGGCCCGCAACCTTGAGCGGGGCCTGGCGTTCCTCGTCAGCCAGGTTAATGACCATCAGGGTCAGCGCGCCCGCGTCATTGCGGGCGGCGTAAATGCTCACGTCCGGCATGCCCGAGGCGGCGTACACCTGCTGGCTGCCAAAGTTCTTGTATAAGGGAAAAACATAAAACGTGGGTCGAACAGTGTTGCCGCTGAACAGGCCCAGGCCGGTGGTGCGCTGCGAAATGACCCACTGGTTGACCATGAACACATCCGCATTCATCAACTCGCCCATCACGTTGGCATACCAGATGGCGTTGTAGAACGAATCAGGAGAAACTTCCTGCATCATAACCTGGCTGGGGTCTGAGTTGAGTTCAGTTATCGCAATCGGCAGTTCGCGGCCTAAAATTTCACGGGTCAGGCTGCGCAGGTATTCGACCTCGCCAGCCCATTGACCGATGTTATTACGTAAATCCTGCGCGGTGATGGGCCCATTGCCGGAATACATCGGATAGCGATGAACCGTGACCACATCAATCAGGTCGCCGTTGACTTTCAGGAATTCGGTCATCCAGTCGCGCCCGGCGGAGTCTTTGGGCGTGGTTTCATAACTGTTGTTCCACTGGTGAATTTCAGGCCCCATCAGTTTAATCGACGGGTCAACCGCCTTCATCGCTTCAGCAATCGGACGCCAGTCACGGTTCAGGTGCTCGACAGTGTAATCGTAATCGGCCTGGTTCAGTTGGGTATAAATCGAAGGCTCGTTGCCAATACTCCAGTAAACCACCCCATACTGCTTCTCGATGTTGGTATAGCGAACCAGTTCGGCGGCTGTTTCCGGTTTGCCGTTCAGCAAGCGCACGCTAATGGTCGGGATGGCCCCAACCTGCTGGCAAAATGCGATGAACTGGTCAATCTGGAAGTTTCTCATATCCACTTCGTC
>JAGVAO010000001.1 GCA_020060235.1 Anaerolineales bacterium
GTCTTCACCTGCACCAGCGAAACCATGATCTATATTGCCATGACACGCCTTTTGATCCGCCGCCTCGCTACTACCACTTCTTAAACAGTCTCTTAGAAAATCGGCAAAATTCTGATATGATAAACGCAATGACAACGCTCTCGAGCAATCTAGCCCAGGAATTTGAATCCATCCGCAACCAGGCTTTGCAAAACGCCTGGCCTGTGTACCAGATTTTTGGCTTGAAGGTGACCAGTGATTTTCCGTTTGGGAATCGCCTGCCCCAGGGGCAGGGCGGGATGGAACTTGTTTTTACATGCCGTGATACGGCGCCGATCCTCATAAATTGGGATGAAATTGTACCCATCTATACCAGCGTTTATCGAACCAAGAATAACAAGCCTGTTAAATACCTTTATAAACAAGATGACTTTTTTATTATCCGCTATACCGATTGGGTTGATTTTTATATTTTAGGAGAAGTAATCATTTGCCATACTTTGGACAAGCCATTACAAGACACCCATGTAATCAATTTATTACCCAACGTTTTGTCGTTCGGCCTTGAAATGCAAGGAATTCCATGCCTGCATGCCGGAGCTGTGGTGATAGATGATTACGCTGTGGCATTCCTGGCTCATTCAGGCCACGGAAAAAGCTCAATGACGGCCGCTTTTTTAGAAGCGGGTTATCCTTTGTTAACGGATGATAAATTACCGATTGAACAAAAGGATGGCGATTTTTTTGCGCGACCTGGTTATCCGTTATTACGGATATACCCGGCAGTGGCGGAAAGTTTGAATGTCGAGTATCAAGATTGGGATACGGTAATGCCGGGTTTTACAAAACGCGTAGCCGATTTGGGGCGTGAAAAACGTTGGAAGTTTTGTGATTCCCAAAAGCCATTATCCTGTATTTGTATCTTGGAACGCTTGCAGGCGGATGAACAAAAGCCCATCGTCACGATTTCGAATATGTCCCCAAGAGATGCCGTCATCGAATTGATGCGCTTTAATTTCAACGCACAAATTAGTTCTGCACTGGGTTTTTCCCCCGCGCGTTTGGATTTCTTTTCGAGACTGGTGAATGCCGTCCCTGTTAAGAGAGTCGCCTATCGCACTGGCCTCGACAACCTGCCAAACATCCAACGCGCCATTTTACAGGATTTACAAGCATGAGTGGAATTTTGGGTATTTTTTACCGCGATGGCGCTCCCGTTGATCGTGAGTTATTGGAAACCATGCGCTCAAAGATGGCCTATTGGGGGCCTGATGGAAGCCAGGTTTTATGTCACGGTTCCGTGGCGTTCGGACAGTTCATGCTTTTTAATACCCCAGAAGCGTTAAATCAGCGATTGCCAAGACTCTCGACTGAGGATAACCTGCTCTTTACCTGCGAAGCGCGCATTGACAATCGCCAGGACTTGTTCTCTACGTTGTCCGTGCCGGTTGATGAGCGCAATGGAATGCCGGATAGCGAGCTGATTTTGCGAGCCTATCGAAAATGGGGCCTTGATTGTCCCGATCACTTGCTTGGCGATTGGTCATTTGCGGTCTGGGATGATGCAAGGAAACAATTGTTTTTGGCGCGTGACCATCGGGGGAATACGGCGCTTTACTACTATTTGGATCATCAAATCTTTGCTTTTGCATCTTCAATAAAAGCCTTGCTGGTGCTGCCCGAAGTAAAACTCCAAATCAATGAACTCTACCTGGCGCAGAAATTGGTTTCATGGCCCCCTGACCCGCCAGAAAATACGATTTATGAAGGCATAAAAAGGCTGCCGGATGCGCATTGCGTGTTGATCACCTCTGAGCAACTCAAGGTTTGGCGTTACTGGTTTATGGAAGATGTTCCCGAATTGCGCCTAAAAACCGAGGGAGAATATATCGAAGGCTTTCTTGAGCATTATCGTGAAGCAGTGCGTTGTCGCTTACGCAGTTTCCGCCCCGTGTGCGCTCACTTAAGCAGCGGTTTGGATTCTGGTTCGGTGGTGGCGCTGGCGGCGGAAGAACTGCGTAAGCACGGAAAGCGCTTGCAGGCTTATACCTCGGTGCCAGCCTTTGATATAAACTATCAACTTCCAAAAAATTGGTATGCGGACGAATGGCCCCTGGCAAATATGACTGCCGCCCATTGTGGGAATGTTGATTTGCAGGCAATTGCCGCCAAAGAGCTAACGCCTATTCAGGCGATTCAGCATTCGCTCGAAATCCATCGTGAGCCGCTCCACGCTGCATCGAATATGTACTGGGTGTTGCAGATGCTGGAAAGTACAAAATCCAAGGGATTTGGCACTTTACTGACCGGGCAAGGGGGAAATGGCACTGTTTCATGGACTGGTTGGTTGGGTTCAATATCGTTATCCACTCTTATTCATCAACGAAATTTGAAGCAAATCATCAAGTATAAAATTTTAGCGTCCATCTTGCCGGCTTCTGCATACGCTGATTATCGTCGATTTCGATCCAGACACGATGAAGAACCATGGTCCAGGTATTCTGCCATCCACCCGAATTTTGCCCGTCGTACAAATCTTCTGGAACGAATGCAATTATCTGATCATGACCCAACCTTCAGTAATTTTTCACGCTCGCCACGTGAAACGCGTTTCGCTCTGCTCATCCCCGGGAAATCCACTTGGGAAGCGCTTCACGCTGAAACGGGGGCAGCCTATGATTTCGAGGTGCGCGATCCCACGCTGGATAAACGTCTTATAGAATATTGTTTAGGTATCCCAGATAATTTTTATATCACTGATAACGAATCAAAGCGACTGATCATCCGCCGATCTATGGAAGGTTACCTCCCGGATGAAGTGCGGCTTAACAAACGTCGTGGGCTGCAAGCGGCTGATATTGGTTATCGCCTGCTGGCCGATGCGCAAAACATGGAAATAAGCCTCGCAGCTTTACGCAACTCTCACCAGGCACAAACTTATGTGGATCTCGATAAAATGCAAATGATTTGGAAAAAATTGCAGCAGCAGGTGGATAGTCAAGGTACAATGGACAGCGTTACGATTTTACTGCGCGGCCTTATGGTAGGCTTCTTCTTGATTAATTATGAATAATTGGCTACAATGGTATGAAAAATGGTAAAAAAGATCCAACAGGAGAGAAATATGATAAACCAAAGCCTTGATAACAACGATAAACAGGAATATCAAACACCAGTTTTATTTGAATATGGCGATATTGCTTCCGTAACTCAGGAAGGACTTGGACCTTTCTCTGATGGCTCGTTAGGACAGCCATCAGCAACCTAAACTTGAGATGATGTCAAACCAAAAAGGTATCCGAAGAGCACGCGGAGTTTGCAGAGAGAATTTCTCAAAATAAACCTGCTCTTTTGGTAATTGGGTGTATTGGAAATAGGAACATGGGCAATTTTGAGCTGTGCCCCACTGGTATTTGGGATGAATCAGTGGGGATTTGTTTTTTGTGATGCGTGTTTTATCAGATCAAGTTGATGAGTAAATTCGACCTTTTTTTCGACCCTTTTTATTGATTATTAGCGACTAATTAGGTAGGAAAACAAAAACACGGAATAGTTTTCAAAAACCATTATCTTTCAAAAGGAGAAGAAAATGAACAACTTCAATCGTTGGCTCAGAAGCAAATCCGGTACGACCACCATCGCCGGACTCGTTGTCCTCGCCCTTGTGGTAGCTGTTGTCGGGCAATTCGCCGGTTGGTGGGGCGGGCCGGGTACCGCTGGTTTGCCGCCGCTAACCGAAGATTCCTGCATGCCGACCTGTTCAGAGACGGACGGGCGTTTCCTCGTCCTGGCGGGCAGCAATATGGCAAGTTTTGGCGGATTCAAGAACACAGCCTGGGTGATTGTTCCGAAGAACGGCGCATCCGATTCCTTCACCTTGAGCGTCTTTGACGGCGATTCGGGCGGCGGAGGTAGCACTATGTGGGCTGGTCACTGGGATACTATGACAGCAGGTGTTACCTACACCTTGTATGCTGACCCTGCGCGGGATGGCTCGACCGGCACGGTGGTTGGGAGCTGGAGCAGTTCCGAGATGTCCAATAACGCCTGGTACGACATCGCCATCAACAATGTCCAGGAAGCCGTGGATGAGAATGGGGATTACGTCTATCGTTTTGTGGCTGTTTTGGATACGCCTCCGACCAAGGGTGTTAGCACCTTCAAGTTGAAATCCCCCAATGCCTACATTAGCGCGGCAGCTTCTGGCAATACGGACGCAAGTTTTGGAATCATTGGCATGGTGGCAACGATGGGTGATGCTTATATCATCTATCCCAATTATCCGGATTTAGCGAATACCACTTATGGCGGCGCCTGGGAGTTTTACTTCACGCTGCCTGAGTCGCCTGAAGGAGAAGAGGAAGGCGGAAACTATATTGAAATTTGGAATGGCGACGCGGATCGCGGTACTTCGACTACCCCGCTGGATATTGACACCGATGATCTCAACACCGACGGCGTACCCGCCTGGGCAGGCCCAGCGGCTGTGGCCGAGCGCGAAGGCAAAAAAGGGAATCCTGCTGATGATAACTTCTCTTCAATTTACAGAAGAGAACCCTCTGTCCAGTTTGTCTTGATTGGCCCTGATGGAAATGAAATCGCCAGTGATACCGACCCAAGCGGCACCGAGGAATGGGAAAAATTCGTGGTCAGCACCGATCCAAACTCCGGCGCTGAGGTGGTTGTGGACAACCTGCCCGCAGGCACATACAAACTTCGCATCGAAGGCCTGGATATGTACAACTCCCTCTGGATTAACACCAGCCTCGAGCTCTTCAGCAACCCGCCTCCCCAGCGTTGTACGCCCGGGCAGGAATGCCTGGCCGGTGGTTATGCCATCGTCGCCCTCAACCCGGCTGATTGCAAAGGCCAGCAAAACGGTCTGCTCTTCCATGGCACTTCCTATACCCAACTGAAAGGCAAGGCCATTTCGAACGGCTGTTTGCGCTCGGTCGGCACCCACCTGGTCGAAGCGGCCGCCGTGGAATATGTCAAGCAGTATGACAACAAGAACAGCAAGGTCAAGATTGTCCCTGAACCCTACCAGGTGAATACCCCAGTCACGGTGGATGTGGCTGCCCCCAACTGCAGCGACCCCGCGGCTAAGCAGATGAACGGCAAGGACTTCAAAGGCAACATCAACCTGGAACCCGGCCTGTACTGCATCACGGGTGATGTGACCATCAATGCCGGGGATGTGGTCACGGGTGATGATGTGACCCTGTACTTCCTCAATGGCAAAGTGACCATCAATGGCGGGGCAACCGTGAATCTGTCAGCGCCGTCCCACGATAATGCCTCGCCTGCATTGAAAAACATCCTGTTCTATGTCCCCGGCGCTGCCGGCAAGGGTCAAACGGTGAAAATCAACGGCAATTCCGACTCGTATTTCACTGGTACGATTTATGCCCCCGGTTCCGATGTTGATTTCCTGGGCACCAGCCACACCGAAGGCTGTGAAAACACGCAGATTATTGGCTGGAACGTGCGTATCGGTGGCACCGCCGATGTCATCTTCTGCTACGCATGCACCTCAGAAGAGATCTGCGAAATCCCGTAGCGAGATGCAACCTGGTTAGCGGGGAGTTCATCTAACAATCGAATAAAAAAATCCTGGTGGGCAAGGTTCCCGCCAGGATTTTTTGTTCCATTTTCGTGTTTTCGGTTTTCGAGTATCATATACATTATGGATATCATGAATGTCATTCCCTATATTATCGCCACCCTGATTCCCCTGGTCGTCTTGTACGTGGTTTACTCGCTCGACCTCTACCAAATGGGAACTTTTAAGAATGTGCTGGGAGCCTTTCTTTGGGGGATAGCCGCGTTCTTCCTGGCGAGCCAGTTAAACGGCTATTTATATCTCTCCGGAACGTTTTCGCGTTCGGAAATCGTGCGCTATGCGGCCCCCATCGGTGAGGAAGTACTCAAAGCGCTGGTTTTGCTCTACCTGGTGCGGCGCCCCAACTTTACCTACTTTGTGGATGGCGCCATCTATGGCTTTGCTGCAGGGATGGGTTTTGCCATCTTTGAAAATTTTCAATATATTGGCGATTCTACCGTCGGGATTGGGACAGCCATCGCGCGCGTGATTTCGGTCAACCTGGTTCACGCCTCGGCTACGGCCCTGGTGGGCATTTACCTGGGTAAGTCGCGCTTCAGCCGAGCTTGGGGACAGATTGGCTATACCCTTGGCGGATTATTGCTGGCAATGTTCGTGCATGGCTTGTTCAACAATATCACTGACCGGGAGATTCCCGGCCCGATTCTGGTCTACTCGGCTGTCATCGGGATGGCCGCCACCGGCATCATTGCCTTCATGATTTTCCGCGGCCTGGCTGAGCAACGCCAGTGGATAGAAGAAAAACTGGGCATGTCTGACCGGGTAACCGGTGGCGAAGCGCGCGTGGTGCAAAAACTGGCCGATTTGGGTGAAGTTTTAGGGCCGCTTCGCAAACAGTTTGGGGATGAAAAAGCCGCACATGTGGAGGAATTCCTGTTGCTCCAGGCTCGCCTGGGGATTAAACGCAAAACCCTGGATAAACTTCCAGATGAAAAGATGCGCAGCGCGGTCGAGAAAGAAATGGCCGAGATTCGTGAGAAAATGGAAGAAAAGCGACGTAAAGTGGGCAGTTACGTGATGCTGGTGGTGCGCAATATATTTCCCGGCGAGAACAGCCCGCTCTGGGGCATGCTGGAATCCCGCATCCAGCAGCGCATTGATGAACGCAAAGCGGAAGGCGGCCCAAAAGTTAACGCATTTGCCAACCTGAGCCAGCGCATCGCCGCCGCCCCGGCAAGGCCTAAGCCAGGCGATAACCAGCCAGTTGAAAAACCATCTTCTGAGACGCAAGACAAGGAAGCATAATACCAACGGTTATGCTCCAATGTTACCGTGTTTTTCAACACAACACCCTCCGGTTTCAAAATCGGAGGGTGTTGCTTTATCGCCAATTTTTCGACTTTGATTACAGGCCATCTGGTTTTACTGCCCGCTGTCGCCCGCCAATTGTTACCACCAACATCACCATCAAAATCCCCGCGCAGGCGGCAACGCTGTCCAAGAGCACATCCCACCCCGAAGCAGCACGGCCGGGGATGAAATGCTGGAGAAACTCGTCCGCAACCGCATACAGGCTGCAAATCGCCTGGGCACTTAACATGTCGCGCCAGGTATAAACCGACAGGCCGAACAGCACCGAAACCCCAAGGAAGAAGTAGCCAACCCCATGCCCCACTTTCAGCCAATCGACGTTTCCTGAAAGCAACGGCCCCGGCTTTGGCGCAGTTCTCGGCAGCACAGGCGCAACTGTCTGCGTGACGCTGGTGTTCAAGCGGTCAAAGGTCTGCGCCACCTGTTTGCCGGGAGTGGACGAGAAGACAAAAATTATCCCCGCAATCAGGAGGGCCGGGAGCCAGCGCGCGAGGCGCATCAAGTCAATGGACGAAGAACGCATCCGTGAATTATACCCACATCCTTGCTTCGAGAATCAAACAGGCTGCATCCCGGCTTCCACAACCGCTGCCCGACCCGAATTAAGATTTTAAAAATAGCAGCCCAACCATTGAGATTTGGGCTGCCATCATCTTTCTTGCAGGTAAATGCAATTTTTATTCCGCCCCCACTGTCTCAAGGAAATCAGCAAAGGCTAGCAGCTCTTGACGAAAAACCGGATATAACGATTCAAGTTCAGTGACGAGCCTACCAACGCGCTCCGGATCAAAGGAAAAGGTGTAAACGTTGCGAACAACATGCCGAAAGCGCAGGTACTCATCCAGGCGTTCAATAGATTCGCCCGATAAAACCGGTGGGCGTACTTTTGGCAAATTCAGCTCCATTTGCTGGAGCAATTGCCTGTGCCAATCGGGAGCCGTTGGAAGGCTGCCATCCACTATTGCCGCAATTTGCTTGAATACCCGTTCAAGGCCCGAATAAACATCATGCAAATTTAAAGCGGCAGAATCCATGTAAAGGTCGGCGTCACCTTGGTGTTTTTGTGCCGCGGCAAGGGCTCGGTTGGCGCGCATTACCAGACGTTCGATTCCGTCCAGTTCCTGGCGAATTCGCCCGGCCAGGACAAGATAGGATTCAATCACATCTCCCTCCCTTCTCGCTCAATGGACTGCACCAAGGCCGGAGAGCAGGTATTGACGTCCACCAGGTTAATTTCAATGGAAGAGTCTATGTCCATCACAGCGCCGATAGCACGGAAAGTTTGCTCGGGGGAAAGGCCCCAGACGGCAATGTCAACATCTGACCAGGGGGTAAAGCACACTTCAGACAACAGAGAGCCAAAAACAACCACCCGTGTTGCATGATATTCATCACGAAGGAGTTTGGCAGCTTTACGAGCAGCCCGCCACCCGGCATCCATACGCTCTTTGACTAGCGCGCCGCATGAAGATTGGCGGCGATATGCGGTTTGCCGATATTGCTGCAATTGTCCGGGGGTAAAGGTTTGCATAGACATGCCAATATTATACATCCCCCCAGGCACACTGCGTGATTTTTAGAAAAAATACTTTTGAGCGGGTGACGGGACTCGAACCCGTGACATCCTGCTTGGGAAGCAGACGGAAAGCCACTGCCCAGGCCCCGGCTAAAGCGAGGGTTTTTCATCCATGCCAACCGCCGTAGACATGCTATCGCATTATGAACATAAGTCTAAAGAAAGTCAATGAAACATTTGTTTTGATTTGCCCGGGATGACCAGGCGGGCAGGGGAGGCCCTGAAAAAATACTTGACTATTAGAAAGGATGTGCTAGAATATAAATAGTAATCCGCCCGACTGATGAACCAACACGGGGCGCGAGTCTAACCGACTCGCGCCCCGTGTGCCAATTAAAGGCTATGGACTTATCTACATAACCCGAAAGGAAAACCGCATGACTGAAAAAATCCGCAAACAAATCAATTTTGCGCTGCCCAGGAACGACGACTCATTCCTGGCCGACCTGGCTATTATTTGTCGTCAAACCAGGCTGCCAAAGGCTGCCGCAATTCGCGCCGCTGTACAACATTATGCCCGAGCCGTCCGCGTGGCCCAGGCCACCACCACCCAGGCCCCAGCCAAACCAGGCAGGGGATAAATAAAAAAATGCCCCGCTTCATCGTCCGACCGAGCAAGCGAGGCAATAGGAAAAACCTATGACTGATTATACCCCCAAAACCCCAACAAAAGAACCGACCGCCGAACAGGCCGCCCAGGAACGCGAGTCCGCGCGGATTCTTGCCTGGCTGTTTGACGACCCGACCGCCCAGGACAACGCCGGCCAGGCCGCCGCCGACCAGGAAGCCCAGAAAGCGGGGCGCAAATGACCCGCCCTGACCGAAAGCGCGGCCCCTGGCTGCGCCTTTATGTGGCCCTTCTTCACAGTGACGCATTTATGGATTTGTCCGATTCAGCCGTTGCCCTATACCTAAAACTGTACCTATTGGCAAAACGCGCCGACGCCGAAAACGACAACCCGCCCGGAACCATCGGCGGAGAACGCGGCCCTTACACATTTCAGCAAATCGCCAAACACCTATTTTACACAGGCAACGAAGGGGTTTTGCAGTCGGCGCTGAATGAACTAATCCAGGCAGGTCTAATCGACCAGGAACGCGGAAACTATCGTGTATCGGATTATGAATACGAACAGGAAACGTATTCACAGTATGCCGACCGCAAAGCGAAAACGGCGGCCCGTGTGGCTGCTCACCGCGCCCGCGCCCAGGATGACCAGGCCGACCCGGAACCGGTCGAAGGCAACCCGCTCGACCCGGGCCGCCGCCTGGTAATTTGCAAGCGGCTGAAAATCAGTGACGCGAAGGCCGCGGAATTTGCGACCGGGGAACCGTCGTTCTATGTCGATTTGTTGAAAAACATCAAGACCAAACAGGGGGCAGGGCACGAACTGGCCGCGGCTGAATTGGCTCTGATTGATGAACACCAAACCGCCCAGGCCCAGGCGGCCCGGATGAACAGGAATGCCGAGACCCTGATTAGCATCGACCCCATGCCGACCACCGAGGCGGGGGAACTGGCAAGGCTACAGTCCAAACAACGAACCGCACCTGCGTTTTTTTCACCTGCTGAAGCCGCCCGCCTGGCCGAACTCGAAGCGAAATTTTCAAAAATCGCAGTATAGAGAATGAGATAGAGATAGAGAAGGAGATAGAGAGGGTAACAGACATGTAACGCGCGTTGTAACGCGTTACATTTTCACCCCCTCCATCTTTTCAACCAACCAAACCAACCAAAAGGAAAAAAGCCATGCCAACCAAACGAACTGTTGCAGAATTAGAGAAAAATCTCTCACGCATCCGCGCTCACGGGGAAAAGCGACTCGAGGGCATCCGCGCCCGAATTGCCAAACTCGAAGCGTCCGGCCTGAATGCGGAACACCTTTACAGGGAACTCGACCAGGCCCGGCGCACGGTTGAGGCGGGGGAGGCCCTGGCCGCGCGAAACCTGGCCGAGGCCCAGGCAATCGAAAACGCCGAACTGGCCCGCCAGGCCCAGGCTGAAAAGGCCATGCGGGAGGCGATTGACGCCGCCCACAAGGCCCGCGCCGCCCAGAATTGGGCTAAAGTCGGCGGGAGTCCGGCTGAATTTGAGGCCGCCTGGCCCGGCATTCGCGCCGAAATCGTCACGCAAAAAACGCTCGAACTGTCGGCCCGTGAAATCCTGGCTGAAGTCGGATTCGACTCGCTGTAACCACTGGCCCCGGCTGTATGGTTTTATGTTCATAACCGTATAGCCGGGGCGGGAATGGCAAAAAATGGCCGAAAATGACACCAAAAGCAAACAAATCACCGCCAAAATGGCCCTGGCCCTGTCGGCTCTGCTATCCGGCAAAACCACCGACCAGGCCGCCGCCGTTGCGGGCGTGAAGCCCAGGACAATTTACCGATGGCAGGCTGAACCGGCCTTCCGCGCGGCCCTCGACCAGGCCGCCCAGGATATGGCAAAAGACGCCGCCCGCGCCCTGTCGGCTGGCCTGGCCCAGGCTGTAAACGAACTGCTTAAACAACTGGCAGACCCCAAACTCACCGCCGCTGACCGCCGTCACGCTGCCAATAGCATCCTGGCCCGCTGGCCTGGCATACACGACTCGATTGTGATTACCGAAAAAATCGAACGGCTGGAGGAAATCATCAAATGAGCAATAAAACACGCTTAAGCCGGCTGGCAGAACTTATCCAGGCCCAGTCCCAGGCAGACCAGGCCCGCGATTTTGGCAGGCGGTTTATGGCCGCCTGGCAGGATGGCATGATTTTATGCCGGGATGGCAAAACCCGGCCCCTGGCTGAATGGCGCGAAAACCTGCCCGCCGATGTAAAAAAATCGCTCGAATCCATCGGGCTATCTTCATAACACCACACGAAAGGCGAGAGAATGGACGAACTGAAGGCCCAATTTTTGCACATACGCGCCCAGGAACAGGCCGCCCAGGCCCGCGCCCGGCGCTGGCAGACCGTCGCCAATGTGGCCGCCCTGATTTGCGTTTTTCTGGCCCTCGTGACGCTGCTCACGGCCTGTATGCCGGAACCGGGGAGCCTGCGCCCGGTCGAGGCCGCCCCGACCGCCCTAAATGACCAGGTGCAGGTGACACCGACCGCCCAGGATGGCCCAGGAACGCCGGAACCGGCCCCAACCATGCCAGAACACACCCCGGTCCTGTGTGGCGTCTCCGTGGGCGTTTCGGGCGGGTTTCTGCATCTGCGCTCATGCGCTGGCCCCGTCTGCCCCTCTCTGGCCTACCTGCCCGAGGGCGAACCGGTCGAAATTCTGACCGCTGGCCCCTGGCCCCAGGTATCGACCGCCCAGGGCGTGGGCTATGTCAACGGCCATTACCTGGCCTGCGAATAAAACCTATCAACTTATCCACATAAACCCATAGACACGAAAGGCAAAAATCATGCAACAAATCGACTTTGAAACACAAAACCAACATGCCAAAAACGGCAAACTGGCAACACTGATTTTAGGCGGCATTGTTTATTTGGGCGTTATCGTCGTCGCCACCGTCCTAACCATCATGTTTGTTACTGGCATCCTGCCCGCCGACGCCTACGGGCTGCGCCTGCTGATAACATTGGGCGTCATCATGGTAGGGCTGAATGCCGTCGCCCTGCCCGTGGCCCTGCATTATTGGGCTGTATCCGGCTTTCACCGTGCCCTGGCAATCGCGTTTTACGCCGCCGACATGCTGATTTTGGCCGTCAATATGGTTACGTCGTTCTCGACCATTTCAGGCCATGCCCCGGCGTGGGTTGTCAATTATGAACCCTACTCTGTCGGCATGTTGGTTTTTGCCCTCGCGTCTTGGGGCATCCTGAAGATTGCCGACCCTGGCGAACGCGCCGCCCTGAAACTGGCCCGCGCCCAGGCTGATTTTCAGGTAAAGGCAATCGAGAAGGCCGCCGCCTATTTGGACTCCCTCGAGGGCGAACAGGCTGTAGCCCAGGCCGCCGGGGAACTGATTCCCGACCTGTTCAACGCCGCAAACATCCGCAAGCGGCCCCGCTCATGGGGAAATGTACCAACCGGGGAGGGTATCCCGGCTGAAAATTTTTTCAACAAGCCACCCCGGACTCGCTGACCGTGCCACCCGTGCCACCCGTGACGGTTGATTTTGTACCAACCGTCACGGGATGGCGCATCGAAGTTTTGGACAACGGTCAAAAATGGATATGGCGTTCCGGGCGTGGCGAAAACCGAAAATCCCGCTATGGCGGGCGATTCAAAACCTTACCGATTGAAAGGCAGGAACAATATGAGCAAAACAAACAGACCTATCACGAAAGGCGAGGCGGCAGAGATACTACAGTCCGCCCTGTCGTATTGCCACCAGGCCGGGCTGAAAATCACCGCCCAAAAACTGGCCCCTGGCAAACTGACCTTGTTCATTGATAGCCTCGAACTGGTACAGGATGGCGATAAATCCGCCCTTGTGCCAACCGTGCCACCCGCTGTACCACCCAGGCTACCGGGTAGGAAAGCCCGCGCCCAGGAAAAAGGCCCGCGCCTCGTGCGTGGGCTTTTTCTATGTGGTTATGTGGATAAGCAAAAAAAATTATGCTTCACTTAATTTCAATTAATGCAAACAATGTATATCATATTGAAATACAACCCTTGACAGTGTATATCAAACCGAAGTACAATAAATCATCTTACCCAACCAACACGAAAGGCGAAAATCTCATGACCCCCAAACAACTTACTTCCATCCGCGTATCCGCTGAAACTCGCGCGCAATTGGCAGAACTCGCCCAGGAAATGGACATGCCCCAGGCGTGGGTGATTGCCCTGGCCCTTGAAAAACTCTACCAGGAACGCAAAAACAAGGCCCTGGCCGCCTGGCTTGTGGACATCCTGAATAAAAACGGCCTCGAGGCCGCCCAGGATGAAAACTTTACTTTCACTGTCGGCCCCGATGGCGCCATGACCATCACCCGCAAGCGCGAGGGCATGATTTCTTTCGCCCTTGACGAAAGCGGGCAGGCGGTCGAGGTCCAACCCGGCGAAATTGACGAAATGACCGTTACCAGGAAGGCGGGGCAATGAGCGAACCCAGGCGCATCTACTACACCCCGCGGGGGAGGGCGCAAATCCCTCCCCCGCCCGCTTTGCCGCTCTCCGAGGCCATAGACGGCTTTACGCTGGCCTGTCAGGCCCGCAAACTGTCACCCCACACCCTGGCCGATTATGGGCGAACCTTGCGCCGTTTTCTGGCCCACGTGGGCGATATGCCCATAGGCGACATAACCATAGCCCAAGTATCCGCCTTCCTGGCCGCCCAGCCCTTCAGCGAGAAAACCGTCAAAAATTATCACATCGGCCTGGCCGCCCTGTGGACGTGGGCTATAAGGCAGGGGCACATCACCCGGCACATTATCCGCCTGATAGACAAGCCCAGGCCCCAAAAGACCGTAATCGAACCGCTTAGCCAGGTCGAGGTAAAACGCATCCTTGACGCCGCCCAGGCGGGCAGGAACGCCGCCCGGAACCGGTCGATTATTCTGCTGCTGCTCGATACCGGGCTGAGGGCATCCGAACTGATAAACATCACCCTGGCCGATATTGACTTTGCCCGCCGTCTTATTAAGGTTTTGGGCAAGGGAAACAAGGAACGGTTATTACCGTTTTCAAAGCGAACCGGCCAGGCCATTTTTGGGTATATGTACCCGCTCGATGGCCTGACCAGGTTGTACCCGATGAACCGTGAAAGCCTGGCACACCTGACCGCCCGGTTAGGGCAGGCGGCAGGCATCCGGGGAGGCGTTCACCCTCACCGATTCCGGCATACGTTCGCTGTAACCTACCTGCGCAATGGAGGCGACCCATACACCTTGCAAGAGATTTTGGGGCATTCGACATTTGAAATGGTACGCCACTACCTGGCCCTGGCACAAATCGACCTCGAGACGGCCCACAACCGGGCGTCACCGGTCGAGAACTGGCAACTATAGGACGGTTGTGAGGTATCTGCCAACCCCAACCGTGAAAGCCGGGCAATTATGGCCCGGCTTTTTCTATGGGTTTATGAAGTGAAGGCCATAGAAAACCAAACCCGCCCAGGAAAACCCAGGCGGGCAGGTTGCACACGAAAGGCGGTTTTCATGGGCGGGTAAATTATATCACTTGCGCCGCTTTGATAATTTCATCATGGGCGAAACTGAAACCTGCCTTTCGACAATCTTGGAGGGTAAGGATTTTATATAGTTTTCGGTTGTGCGAATGTCGGCATGTCCCATTGTTTGCTGTATCTCGTAAATGTCCATTCCCTCCATGCGCGCGTTCGTTGCGTAAGTGTGGCGCAAGGCGTGGGGATGAAATGAGAACCCGACGATTTTAGCAATTCGCCGAAACATGAGCAAAACAGATTGTCCGCTCATGCGCTGCCCGTCGCGGGATGATGAAAAAACCGGGCATTCCGGGGAAACGTCTATGCCCGTTCGCCTATATGAAATCAAGTGCTTTATCGTGATAGGGCTTATGCCGACCCAGCGATTTTTACGGCCCTTGCCCCGGATGATTTGCACCGCCCCGGTTTTCATGTCTATGTTTTCCCAATTCAGATTACAAATCTCCTGCCGCCTGGCCCCACTATCTACCATAAAGGCGATTATTGCTCTATCGCGTGGTGTTTGCGCCGCTTTTAGAATGGTGTCTAATTCATCAATCGTCAAGACCCGATGAAGTGTATCTACGGTTTTTGGCATTTCAAACTTTATACGGGAGATGGTAAAGTCCTGCTCGTGCCAGTAAATGAGCATTGTCCGAATCGCCCTGGCGTGGGCGTTTATTGTATTATCTGAAACCCCGCTATCGCGCAAGCCTGCTATGTACCCGGTTACGTGCCGTTCGGTTACTAATTCCGGGGCGTTTACCCCGGAACATTTCAACCATTCGATAAATCGGCCTGCTGTACCCTCGTAAAATTCAAGAGTACGATGTGACACATTTTTCGCCTTGCATCGCTGCTCGAATGCGTTGTAAGCATCATCAATTGCAATTGTTGAAATATTGATTGTGCTGCTCTTTACCTTCATCCTGGCCGCCTTTCGTGTGAACTGGTAGAGTGAGAGTTAGGCGGTTACGGGATAAGGCTATCGCCAAAAAACCAGGCAAAAAAAGTAACCGCCACATGTGGCGGTTACTTTTCGATTTGGGAGGGAAACCCTATCTGTGGGGGATGTGAGCGGGTGACGGGACTCGAACCCGTGACATCCTGCTTGGGAAGCAGACGTTCTACCACTGAACTACACCCGCTTTTGGTGTCGCAGGGATTATAGCCATGCCCCCCACGCATGTCAAGCCTTGCAACCGCTTCCCCACAAGTTTAACGCGGCTGGCAGTAGAGCTGAGTCCAATGTAAATAAGATACCGTGCAGTTCGGGCGTTCCGAGTTTGCAACAGAAAGCGACGACTCGAAAAGTAATGTGCCGGGCAAATCCAAGCCGGGATAGGTTACGCGCAGACTTTCCACATACCACGGGAATTGCAACAAATCGCTGGAAATGATTACCAGGTCGGGACGCTGCCCCAGCGCAAAATGAAAATACCACAGCGCAAAGACAGCCTGGTCGCCGCGGGCAAAAACCAGCGCGTCGGCGGGCAGGGCCGCCAACGCCTGCGCCCCGAATTCTTCCGCCCGCAGGTCGCCGGAGGCGTCCACGCGCTCCCAGTTGGAAGCCGCCTGGGCCAGGACAAAAACCAGAAATAGCGCGGCAAGCCCGGGGGCAAAGCGCGGCCACTTGGTGGAGGCCAGGTCCAGAAACCAGCATATCCCCGCCCCTATCCAAAGGGCAAAACAAAGAAAAGCAGGCAGGAGATACAGGAAAGAATCGGTTGTCGAATAAAGTAGCGCAAAGAAAATTGAAACCGCTGAAATCCAGAGCAGGCTGCGATTCAGGGCGGCGGGCAAGTTGGCTCTCACCAGGCCGACCAGGCCGAGCAGCAAGCCGGGCAGGCCGAATTGTCCCCAAATCAGGGCCGCAATCGCGGAGAGTCGCTCGAGAAAACCCGGTAAGGTCAATAATGTCAGATTGCCCGCATAAAGCTGGCCGGACACCAGCCAGTAGAACCCATCCCAGGTGGAGGGGTTGCCCCAATTAATCGGCGGGTTTGACATGGCTTTCAGCGGCAGGGTCAGGTAGACGAGACCGCCAAGCGCCGCGCCACCCAAACGCAGCGACAATCGCGCCCAATCCAGCCGCCAGTTTTGGATTGCAGCGCCAAAAATAACAGGGGCAAGCAATAAACTGGTCAGGTGATTTCCCAACGCCAACCCAAACAAGAGTCCGATTGCCAGGTTCAGCCATTGACTTTTCGCGTGCGCGGGTACGCCAAAGCAAAGATAGAGAATCAGCGCAAAAAAGAACAGGTGCAGTGTGTAGACTTCCGCAATCACCGCCTGCGACCAGAACAAAGGCGCAAAACCAAACGCGGCCCCAGAACACAGGGCCGCAAGACGTCTTAAGGTCGGGGGTTGAAGAGGCAGACAGCGCTCAGCCAGCAAATACAGGAAGAATACAGCCAAAACTGCCGCAGACGCGGAAAGCAGATTTGTCCGATGCGCCAGGGAACCGAGGGGCAGGAACTGGTAGAGACGCGCAAGCAGCAAATAAGTCGGGTAGCCGCTGGGGTGGGCAATTCCACCGGTAGCCGCCGCCGTTACCAGGTCGCCGCCATCCGCCCCAAAATGAGCCCAGGTCAGGCCGGGGGCCATTGTGGAAAGGTAAGCCCAGGTCAGGGTTCCCAGCAGCAAAAAAGGCAAAAAAAAGGCTTGATATCTTTGCATCGCCAAAGAAGAACAGGATGGAGGTTTCCTCCATCCTGTTCTCATAGTTCAAACAGCAACCGCCTAACGCCCGGCAGGGGTATAGATGGCCGTAAAATCTACTAGTTTGGCGCAAGCCAGGCCATTGGCAGTGGTCGTTTGAAGGGGCTGCCAGGGCGGGGTAACTTCGTCGAGGTCATCCTGGTAATAGTAGATGGTCATTTGCTTGCCAGGGCGTTCGGCGAA
>JAGVAO010000025.1 GCA_020060235.1 Anaerolineales bacterium
GCGATGTTCATCGGCGAGTTCCTGCCCGACCTGCGAACCTTTGGGCTGCGCCAGCAGCGCGCTTTTGGGATTTTGCCCGGCAGCCATATCATTCCGCACTTCGACCACCTGAGCGCCTGGCGCGGATTATCTATCCCGCTGCTGCAATCATTCCTGCCCGAAGAGGAATACATCCTTGGCCTCGACGAAGATACCGCCCTGGTTGGCAAATTGGGCCAGGAATGGATAGTGATGGGACGCCAGAAGGTGTACATCATCACCAGACATGAAGCCGTTTCGTTTTCAAGCGGCGAGAAATTGCGTTTACCTGGATAGCCAAAAGCCTATATAATCGAAGCATGGATACGAAACGTCCGAATTTTGACGCCATCTCCGATGTTTTCAAGAAATACTCATCGGTGCAAGCCGTCTACTTGTTCGGCTCTTATGCCAACGGCACGGCACGGCCAAAGAGTGACCTGGATTTAGCAATTGTGCCGCGAGATTCCTCCGCCAAGGAACAATTGCTCGAAATCATGGCCGATTTGGTGCGCCATGTACATGACCGTGTGGATTTGGTCTTCCTTGATAGCAAGGATATTGTCCTGCGCTTCGAGGCTGTGCGCCACAACCGCCTGGTGTACAAGACGCCTGACTTCGACCCTGGCGCTTACACTTCGCGCATCGTGCGCGAATACTGGGACTTCCTGCCTTACCTGGCCGTGCAACGGCAAGCCATGAAGCAAAGGATATTAAGTCATGGTGCGCGTCGAAGTGCTTAAAAAGCGAATTGTCAAACTCGAAGAATATCTTGGCCTGCTGGCGGCTTATCGCAACATGCCCCTGGACAAATTCCTGTCCAACCCGGAACATTACCATAGCGCAGAACGGCTGTTGCAGCTTTGCATCGAAGCCAGTACAGATATGGGTAATCACATCATCGCGGACATGAATCTCGGTCACGCCGATTATGGCACGCAAATCCCCGATATTCTGACTGAAAAAGGGCTGATTTCACGCGAACTGGCAGAAACATGGATAAAAATGATTGGCCTGCGCAATATCCTGGTGCATGATTATCTGGACGTCAATCATGCCACCGTTCACGAACTCATCCAAAACCGTATGGACGACTTCGAATCAATCAAAATATTCTTCACCCAATACCTATAAATCCACTATGAAAAAACTCATCCAAACCCTGACTGAAACTTTCTCCCCCTCCGGCTACGAATCGGCCATTCGGGAGGTTATCCGCGCCGAAATCGACGGCCTGGCCGATGAAATCCGCGTGGATGCGCTCGGCAACCTGATTGTGCGCAAAAAACCGACAAAAGGCAAAGACGCCAGGCGCATCATGATTGCCGCCCACATGGACGAAATCGGGCTGGTGGCCTCGCACATCGACGACAACGGCTTCGTGCGCTTCACCACCATCGGCGGGGTGTACCCGCAAATGCTGATGGGCGCGCGGGTGCGTTTTTACAGCGGACTGCCGGGCATCGTCCACACCGAGCCGCTCGACAAGCCGACCGACACCCCCAGCGTGGATAAGATGTTCATCGATGTCGGCGCGAAAAGCCGGGCAGACTGCCCCATCAAGGTTGGCGAGGTGGCTGCTTTCGAGCGTCCCTTCCTCGACCTGGGCGACCGCCTGGTTGCCAAGAGCATGGACGACCGCATCGGCTGCGTGGTCGCCATCGAGGCCCTGCGCGCGCTGAAAAGCACCCCCTACGATGTTTACTTTGTCTTCACGACGCAGGAGGAAATCGGTACACGCGGCGCGGAAACCTCCGCCTTCGGCATCGACCCCCACCTGGGCTTTTCCATCGACGTGACCGCCTGGGGCGACACCCCGGGACGCAAAAACTTTGACATGGCGCTCGGCAAAGGCCCGGCCATCAAAATCAAGGACGGCGGGATGCTCTCCGACCCGCGTATTGTCGAGTGGATGATTCAAACCGCTGAAAAGGCCAAAATCCCATACCAGCGCGAAGTGCTGCTGGGCGGGACGACTGACGCGCGCGCGATGCAACTCGTCCGCGCGGGTGTGCCAGTCGGTTGCATCTCCATCCCCTGCCGCTACGTCCACAGCCCCAGCGAAATGGTGGACATTAATGACGTGCAAAACGCCGTCAAACTGGTCGTGGCGCTGCTCGGCAACCCGGCCAGCGGGTTGTAAAAATATCAGTTTGTTTAAATTTTTCGCCGCAAGGAATTGAATCCTTGCGGCGAATTTTGTTTTGTAGGCAGTTACGGGCTTTTTGCCAGTTCCCCAAGCAGATTCAAAGCTTCGATGACCGAGTCGCGTTTCAGGCAAACCTGGTCGCCGAGCATGAAGGTCCGGTAGCCGATTTCGAGCAGGAAGCCCAGGTCGCCCAGGTCAGCGGATTCGGGCACGGGCTGGTAGGCCAGCGAGTCAAGGATGCGGCTGGCGGCAATCGCGTCCGGGTCGGCGCGGATGATGTCCCGCAGGGCTGGCAGGATGCGGTGCGGGCGTACCACCTCGACATACAGGTCGCCGCGCGCGGCCATCAGGCGTCCGTGGCGGGAACCGGTCTTGCGGATGTAGTCCAGCCCGCGCAAGGATTCGATTTTCTGGACAACCTCGGCCCCCGGCAGGAGTCCGCGCACCTCGTCGGCGTCGGCGGAGCTTTCGGCGAAGGAAATCATCACGTTTTTCAGGCCACGTTCCTTCATCGCGGCGAGATAGGCGCGGTCGGTTTCGGTCAGCGTGCCTTCGATTTTGAGCGAGGGGTGGATGATGTTGACCGACTCGCCAGGGCCGATTAAACGGCGCGGGCCGTCCTCGAGGATGAGCCGGTTGCCGTCCACCGCCACGATGCGGCCCATTTCGCGTCCGTCGCTGAAAAAAGCGTCCACCGGCGTCTGCACCTGGATAGGGTGGCTGAGAAAAATCTCGCTAAAGGGCGGGATGGCTGCCCCGACGACGCGCAACTGGCGGCCCTTTAAATCCACCCACAGCGGCTGGCCGAATTTCGAGAGCCGGTCGAGGGCCTCGCCCGGCCCCTCGCGCAGGGGCATGACCGTGTTCAGCCGCAGCCCGCTGACAATCGGGTGGGCGGCCACCTCGGCGATGAAGGGCGCATAGGGAGGAATGGTGACGATGGCAGAAATTTTCATGGTTATAAATGTTTCGTAGGGGCACAGTAAGGGCGCAGCAATGCTGCGCCCTTACCCGAATCATGACAATTTCAACGTCGTGCCGCAATAACTGCACTTGAACAGGCCGCTGGCAGTGGTCGGGATGGGGCCGCCGCAGGTCGGGCAAATCATCTTGATGACCTTGCTGACCTGCTCGACCTTGACCTCGTCCTGGCGGGCGCGCATGTTGTCCTGAAAGTCGCCAAAGTAGCCCCAGGAACGCGCAACCAGGCCCATGGCGTAATCGACGGCGCGCTGTTCATCCTCGATACGGATGATTTTCTGCGCGCCGATGGCTTTGCTCCACTGCTCATCGACCTGGTCGCCGGGCTGGCCGGTCGGGCGGCGCAGGAACCAGGTGTTCCATTTCTGCGCGGCCTTTTGCCATTCGGCAATCGCATTGGCGTCTTTGGCGTTGTCGCCCAGGTAATGCTGAATTTGCGCCGCCGGGACGGTCGGGTGCATGGTGATGTCGCCAAAGACAATCAGGAAGGGCATTTCTTCGGCATTCGGGGCTTCGACGTGGGTGTTGACCCAGTGGGCAAACAGGCCATAACTTTCGGGCGCATCGCCGCCGCCGCCCTCGCCGTAGATGCCGGCCAGCAGTTGCTCGAGGTCGAATCCGCTGGCGAAGGTGGTCACTTGCAGGGGCCAGCGGTCATAACCGGCGTCGCCAATGGCGGCAAAACAGATTTCGACATCGGGCCGGTACTGCGAGAGGGTGTTGAACAGCAGCGGCAGGCGGTCGAAGATTTCGGCGGGCCATGAGGCCATCGAACCGGTCACATCGACGGCAATGATGAGCGGATTTTTCGATTCGGAGCGGATCCGCTTTTGGGGGTCGATAATTTTTTCGTTGGGGCCACCCTTGCCACCGTAAGAGCGCGGGCCGGCGGCCTTGGCGCGGGCCGCCGCTTCCCCTCTTTTGGAACCTGCCGGGGCCGGGGCATATGAATATTTCGCCGAGCCGTACCAATCGCTGGTGTCTTCATCCCATGAGTACATAAAAA
>JAGVAO010000180.1 GCA_020060235.1 Anaerolineales bacterium
ACGATTCCTTGCCAACCAACAACATGGAGCATTTGAAATGGGTCACTTCGTAATAAGAATGGGTTTGTATCCCATTGAGGGAGATTCCAAAATCGCGGCGGGCGTGAAGCATTCATAGCCATAGCCGCTAGAACCATCAAGGGCACAACGATTAATGTCATCAAAAAAAATACCCAAGGCAGGGGGAATTGGTCTTCAGGCAAGAGGACTCCGCTGATTATGCCTGTCGATATAAACAGTATCCTTATATATCTCCAATTTCGAGTCAGCGTAGACATATTCCACTCCCATACCACGAATTTTCAAAGATGATTTTGCTCATAAAGCGTGTGCCTGGCGGCTGGCGTTACCGGGCGGGGACTTGGTGAACAAATGCCAAACAGCCAGAAAAAATGCTCAGGAATAGCTAATATTGGAACTTTCCGATTTTGCAGGGTGGATTGCAAGTATGCTCAATAACCATTGTTCGGGGCGAATGCCCTCGATTGCGATTGATATTTTGAGGCAAGCAATGGTGGAATCGCTAGCAGGTATAGAAGTGGGAAAATTTCGAGAAAAACGCGGAGTTCAAATGGATAACCGAATAGCCAATATAAAACCAGAAAGATGGGCGTAACTGTCAGAGCTGCTCGGCGAAGAAAAATAGGTTTAATACTCCAGTGGCGAATGATTAACCAGGTTGTCAGGGATGTGAGTATGAGATGAAATACTATTCCTACCATTCCCCAAGGAGGGTAATAATCTCGAAATGCCAGCAGTTGATCAACCAAATGATATTCCATAATAGCACCTGGATTGTTTCTAAATACATATAGTGTAATGCTCCGAAGAGCAACGTATATTCCTATTTGAAGAGATGCCAGCTTGATCAAGCGAGAACGGCCCATCTCAGAATAATAACAAACGAGGAAAATTAAGGTTAAAAAAATGGCGGTTTCCTTATTCAAACAAGTGAGTATGTAAGTCAAAATAAATAGTCCCCAGCGTTTTTTGATCATAAATTCCAAACTAAGAGTAAAAAGAAAAAGTTGGGGGAGATCATAGATATGGTTGTCAATTAAAACCAGGGGAATAAGCGACGGTACTGCAAGAAGCGTCGCAGTATAGGCAATTTTTGGAGAAGGCCAGAAATATTGCGTCAAGCGATAAATTGAAAATACAAAACCGATCAGTGAGAGATATATGAACATAGCCGCGTATTGCTCAGCTGGAAGATATACTAGTGCGCTAAAAACTCGGATTAGTATTGGCATCAAGACCCGATAAACATAAGGTCTGTCAGCAGTTCCAGCCACCAACAACTGTAAATCCATCGCGTTAGGTGGTTGCCATATTTGCTGCAAGCTATTGATACTAGAATAGAGCCAGAAAAAGACTGAACTAACAATAATCGCGGCGATTCCAAAGGCTATTTGTTTGAAGTTTGAAAGCTTCATATTTATCTCCTCAGATTGATATTGGAGTAAGCACCCAACTATGGATTACCCGCTGCAGCCATTTCAATTCGGCCCTCCGCGGCAGAATCTCCAAGCAAACAAAAACGCCCTCAGGAACAATCCTGGGGGCGCTGATACTTTCATGCGGACGGCATGGCTGGTGGCGGGGTTGGGTGTGCAAACTGTGGTTGTGTGCGCAGTGTTCATTTTCGCCCCTGTTTTCAAGCCCCTGCTTGGATGCAGGCTGGCCCTGGATGGGCTTTTATAAAACGGAACCGAGAGCCTTACGGATGTCTTTAATAGCTACCCGTAAGACTTTCGGTTTTACTTGTCGGGGCGGCGGGATTTGAACCCACGACCTCACGGACCCGAACCGTGCGCTCTACCGGTCTGAGCCACGCCCCGAAAGCCGTTAGATTATACACACCCGACCCGCTTTTGACAAGCGTTTTTGGTATAATCAAAGGGTTGTAAGCAACTCGTTTTTACAGCCCAAGCTCCCGGTCACTAACCCTGGTCAGTTTCAGGGTTAGTGTATTTTGAAAAGGATTCCCATGGAAATCGGCCTTGTTCAACACGTAGACATTGATTCGCAAATGCGCGACGCCTTCATCGATTACGCCATGAGCGTTATCGTGGCCCGCGCCCTGCCCGACGCCCGCGACGGCCTGAAACCCGTCCACCGCCGCATCCTGTACGCCATGCACGACATGGGCATCCGCTCGAACAGCGCCTACAAAAAGTCGGCCCGTATCGTCGGCGAAGTGCTCGGCAAATACCATCCGCACGGCGACGCGGCCGTCTACGAATCGATGGCGCGCATGGCCCAGGATTTCTCACTGCGCTACATGCTGGTCGACGGCCAGGGTAACTTCGGCTCGGTCGACGGCGACGCCCCGGCGGCCATGCGTTACACCGAAGCCCGCCTGAACAAGATGGCCGATGAAATGCTGTCCGACATCGAAAAGAACACCGTCGATTTTGGCCCCAACTTCGACGACTCGCTCGAAGAACCGCTGGTCCTGCCCGCCCGCCTGCCGAACATGCTCCTGAACGGCTCGACCGGCATCGCCGTCGGCATGGCGACCAATATTCCACCCCACAACCTGCGCGAAATTGCCAACGCCATCGTTTTCATGATTGACAACTACGAAAACCTCGACGACATCACCGCCGAGCAACTGATGGCACATGTGCCGGGGCCAGACTTCCCCACCGGCGGCATGATTGTCGGCAGGGAAGGCATCAACTACGCCTACACCACCGGCAAGGGCCGCATCGTCCTGCGCGGCATTGCCCACATCGAAGAGACCAGCAACGGCCGCCACCGAATTGTCATCACCGAAATTCCCTACCAGATCAACAAATCGACCCTCATCGAACGCATCGCCGAACTCGTCCGCGAGGACAAACTCGACCAAATTTCAGACCTGCGCGACGAAAGCGACCAGCGCGGCATGAGCATCGTCATCGAACTCAAGCGCGGCGCACAGCCCAAGAAAGTCGTCAACCAGCTCTACAAATATACCGCCCTGCAATCCACCTTCGGCGTGCAGATTTTGGCCCTCGTCAACGGCGAGCCGCGCACCCTGACCCTCAAACGCGCCCTGCAAATTTTCATCGACCACCGCGTCGAGGTCATCACCCGCCGTACCCAATTTGAGCTGGATAAGGCCCGCGCCCGCGCCCACATCCTCGACGGATACCTGATTGCGCTGGCAAACATCGACGAGGTCATCAAGACCATCCGCGAGGCCCCCGACGCCGAAACCGCGCGCGAAAGGCTGATGACACGCTTCAGCCTGACCGAAATCCAGGCCCAGGCCATTCTCGACCTGCAATTGCGCCGCCTGGCCGCCCTCGAACGCATGAAAATCGAAGACGAAGCCCGACAGATAAGGGAGCTAATCGCCCACCTCGAAGACCTGCTGGCCAACCCCGGCAAAATTTTGGGGCTTATCAGGGAAGACACCCTCGAAATCGCCGAAAAATACGGCGATGAGCGCCGCACCCGCATCGCCGCCGACGCCAAAGAGCAACTACACGAAGAAGACCTGGTGCAGGACGAGGCGGTGCTCATCACCCTGACCCAGCGCGGATACATCAAGCGCACCACCGCCGCCACTTACAAATCACAGGGCGTCGGCGGGCGCGGCGTCACCGGGCACACCACTAAGGACGAAGACGAAGTCCTGTTCATGCTGCCGGGACGCACCCTGCACACCGTCCTGTTTTTCTCCGACAAGGGCAAGGTCTACAGCGAAAAGGTCTACCAAATTCCCGACGCCGACCGCACCGGCAAGGGCGTTTCGATTTACAACGTGCTGGCCCTCGACCCCGGCGAACGGGTCACGGCTGCAATTGCCGTACCCGATTTCAGCGCGCATAGTTTCTGCACCCTGATGACGGCCAAAGGCAGAATCAAACGCGTCGACATGTCCGAATTTGCCGCCGTGCGCCCCTCCGGGCTGATAGCCATGAACCTCGAAGACGGCGACGAACTCGGCTGGGCGCGCCTGACCAGCGGCAAGGATGAAATCCTGATTGTGACCGCCAAAGGCCAGGCCCTGCGCTTTGCCGAAACGCAAGTCCGCGCCATGGGCCGCGCCGCCGCCGGGGTGCAGGGCATCCGCCTGAAGGCTGGCGACCGCGTCACCAGCATGGAAGTGGTCGAAGAAGGCGGCTCACTGCTGATTATCACCAAAAACGGATTCGGCAAGCAAACCCCGCTGGCGCAGTACTCTGCCAAGGGACGCGCCACCGGCGGCATCGCCACCATAGACCAGAAGGCCCTGCCCATCACCGGCAACATCGTCACTGCCAGGGTGGTGCAGGCCAAGGACGACATCACCGTTATTTCGGCCAACGGCATCATCCTGCGCCTGAAGGTCAGCCGCATCAAAACTGCCGGACGGCCCACCCGCGGCGTCCACATGATTCGGCTGCAAAGCGGCGATTCTGTCGCCGCCCTGGCACGCATTGCCGCCGCCGACTTACAGAAGGCCGGAGCAGAAATCAACGGCGACAGCGAGCCTACAGAAGACCCCAATTTGCCAACGTAGCACAGGCTTCAACCTGCTGTGATTTGACTCAAGCAGGGCGGGATTCCTGAAATTTCAGGAATCCCGCCCTGCCCATTACCCTATACAACCTTAAAATATTAGCATATACTAATATTTTAAGGTTGCGCTTGTAAAATATTCTATTTTTATGAATTTTATATGATAAACTGCAAGTATTCAGGGCGTCTCTCTGCGCCCCAATCATCCCAAATCCTGCCGAGGTTCCCTTTATGTTTACCGCAACACCCTCCATTCGCAACACTTTATTTGTAGTATTCGTTTTAAGTATGGTTCTGGCCGCCTGCGCCCCCAGCGCCCAGCCCGCCTCCTTCGCCGACGAGGTTTCGGGCCGGCTGGTTATTTATTCAGGCCGCTCCGAGCCGCTCATCCAGCCGGTGATTGACGCGTTCCGCGCCCAGTACCCGAATGTCGAGGTGCTGCTCAAATCAGGCAGTAACAGCCAGATGGCAAACGCCCTGATTGAGGAAAAAGCCAACCCGCAGGCCGACCTGTTTATCACCACCGAGATATTCACCATCCAGGCAATGGCCAAGGAAGGCGTCCTGCAATCCTACCGCCCTGCCGCCACCGACCGGCTGCCCGCCGAGGCGCTGGGCAACGATAACCTGTGGGTCGGCCTGACCCGCCGCGCGCGCGTCATCATGTATAATACCGACCTGGTTTCTCCCGAAGAAGCGCCGCAGTCCATCTTCGACCTGACCGACCCCAAATGGAACGGGCAGATTGCCGCCGCCGGTTCGACCAATGGCGGGATGCAGGCCCAGGTTGCCGTGCTCGAAAAAATCATCGGCGCCGAGAAAACCGAAGCCTGGCTGCGCGGCCTGATAGCCAACAATGTGACCTTCTTTGGCGGCCATACCGACGTGCGCAAGGCCGTCGGCGCGGGCGAGTTCAAAATTGGGCTGGTCAACCACTATTACTATTACCTGCAAGCCGCCGAAGGTTCCCCCGTTGGCATTGTCTTTCCTGACCAGGCCGAGGGAGAAGTTGGTCTCATCAGCAACCTAACCGGGGCTGGCGTAGTCAACGGCACAAAAAATCCGACCGCAGCCGGGGCGTTTATCGACTTCCTGCTCTCGGAAGTAGGCCAGAAATTGTTCGCCGAGGCCAACTACGAGTATCCCGTCCTGCCCGGCGTGGCCCTGCACCCGGACGTCCAGCCGCTCGACGGCTTTCGCCTGGTGAATATCAACCTGCGCGACGCAACCCTGGAACTGGATGCCGTGTTCACGATTATCGAGAAGGCCGGACTGCCATAACCGTAAGGGCGACCCGATGGGTCGCCCCTGCAACAACGAATCCATGCAAATCTTCACCAGCCAACGACCCAGAACCGCCATCAGCCCGAGACTGCTTGCAGCCGCCGGGCTGGTTGCGCTTTTTGTCGCCATCCCGTTTGGGTACATCATCATCCGCGCCACGACAGGCGGGATGGAGGTCTGGGTACGCCTGCTTGTCTCTGACCGGCTGCGGGATTTGCTGCTCAACACCCTCATACTGATGACTGTTGTGACAACCGGCGCGCTGTTGACCGGCGTGGGCATGGCCTGGCTGACCGAGCGCACCGACCTGCCAGGGCGCAACATTTTCCGCTGGCTGCTGGCCCTGCCGCTGGTCATCCCGGCCTATATCGGGGCAATTGTGCATCTGGCCCTGCTGCGTTCGCGCGGCGGGATGATTCCGCAGGCGCTGGCATCCATCTTCGGCGAAGCGGTGCCGACTCCCAGTCCACTGGGGCTGTGGGGCGCGGCCTTCATCCTGACCCTGTTTACTTATCCGTATGTTTACCTGTTAAGCGGGGCCGCCTTTCGCAACATGCACGCTTCAATGGAAGAAGCCGCCCGCAGTTTCGGGCGCAACTCGTGGCAAACCTTCTGGCAGGTGACGCTTCCCGCCCTGCGCCCCGGCCTGGCAGCGGGGGCCTTGCTGGTCGCCCTGGACACCCTGGCCGAATACGGGACTGTCGCCCTGCTGCGTTACGAAACATTTTCCTCGGCTATTTTCGCGCAACTATACGGGCGGTTCGACCGCTCGTCTGCCGCGGTTTTGAGCGGGGTTCTCGTCGCCCTGGCGGTACTCATCCTGTGGGCGGAAATCCGCGTGCATGGCCGCGCCCGCTTCACCCAGATGGACAGCGGCTGGCGTCCCGCCGCCCTGCTGCCGCTCGGCAAATGGAAGTGGGCGGCCTTCCTGCTTGTGCTCGGGGTCAGTTCGGCCAGCCTGTTGGTGCCCGTCAGTGTGCTGACGTTTTGGAGCGTCAGCGCCCTGCTCGACCCGCAGGCCCTGGCGGCAGTCTTTCGCTCTGGTTCGCAGGGGTTCGGCAACTTCGCCTGGAACAGCCTGTGGAGTTCGAGCCTGGCCGCCTTGCTGGCGGTCGCGCTCTCCATCCCGGTTGCGCTGCTGGCGGTGCGTTATCCCGGCCACCTGAGCCGCTTCATTTCCCGTTTCTGTCAGGTTGGCTATGCGCTACCCGGCGTGGTGATTGCCCTCAGTCTGACCGCGCTGGGCAGTCAATACCTGCCTTTCATGTACGGAACGCCGCTGATGGTCATCATGGCTTATGTACTGCGTCACATGCCGCAGGCCGTCCGCGCCAGCCAGGCCGCGCTCGAACGGCTCTCACCCACCCTCGAAGAAGCCGCCCGCACCCTGGGGCGCAGTTCGCTGCAAACCCTGTTCCAGGTGACCATTCCGCTGGTCTTGCCGGGACTTCTGGCAGGCGGCGCGCTGGTCTTCCTGACCTCGCTCAAAGAATTGCCCGCCACGCTGCTGCTGCGCCCGGCGGGGTTCGACACCCTGGCGGTACGGGTCTGGGTTTGGGCCGACGAGGGCTTTTACGCCCAGGCCGCGCCCGCCGCCCTCCTGCTGGTGCTGGTTTCTGCCATTCCACTCTCATTCCTCTTACGCAGGGAACAAATTTTCAATGAACGCTCTTGATATCCTCCAACTCTGCAAACACTACCCCGGCGGGGCGTACCCCGCGGTGGATAACATCTCGCTCAGCCTGCCTGACGGTGAAATATTGGCACTGGTCGGGCCGAGCGGCTGCGGCAAAACGACCACCCTGCGCCTTGTCGCCGGGCTGGAACGCCCCGATAACGGCGAAATCCGCATCAACGGCGAAGTTGTCGCCTCGAACCACCTGTTCGTGCCGCCCGAAAAGCGCGGGGTCGGGATGGTCTTCCAGGAGCACGCCCTCTTTCCGCACCTGACCGCCGCCGGGAATGTCGCTTTCGGGTTGCAAAAAGAATCTCGCAGCAAAAGCCAGGAAAAGGTGCGCGCGATTTTGTCCCTCGTCGGGCTGGAAAACCTCGCGGAGCGCTATCCACACGAGTTGTCCGGTGGTGAGCGCCAGCGTGTTGCCCTGGCGCGGGCATTGGCGCCTGAGCCGGTGCTGCTGTTAATGGATGAGCCGTTTAGCAGCCTGGATGCCGATCTGCGGCTGGAGATGCGCGAACAGGTGCGCGGCATCCTCAAGGCGATGCGGGCAACCGCCGTGTTTGTGACTCACGACCAGGAGGAGGCCCTCTACATGGGCGACCGGCTGGCGGTCTTCCAGCGCGGCCACCTGGAACAAGTCGGCGCGCCGGAGGAGATTTTCCACGCATCGCAGACCCGTTTTGTGGCCGAGTTTATGGGCAACTCAGACTTCCTGCCTGGCCAGGCCTGCGCCGCGGGAATCCGCACCGAGATTGGGGTGCTGCCCCAGCCGCTCGGACTGCCGGAGGGAACGCCGGTCGAGATAGCCCTGCGCGCCGACGATGTCGATTTTGAGCCGGACACGCAAGGCAACGCGGTCATTGTCGAGCGGCTCTTTCGCGGGGCACACAACGTTTACCGCCTGAAACTGGATTCGGGCCAACGCCTGCACGTCATGCACCCGCACATCCAGATTACCCAGGCCGGGACGCGCGCGCGGGCGTTTATCAACGCCGGGCATTCGCTGGCGGTTTTTCACAACGGGCGGGCGGTCAGCGGGGAAATTCGGCCAAAGTAACACAAGGCGGGCAAAGTGGTATAAAATCAGGCGGCTGCAAAAATTTTCCACAAACGGACACCCCATGCTCAACCTGGAACTCTCAACCTTTTACGGCGACTTTGAAGAACTGGACGCCCTGGCCCAACTGCTCGACTCTCTCAACCAGCAGTCGGGCTTGCAGGTTAAAACCCGCCGTATGCACTGGATGACATCTTGGTCTGACCTGATTAGCGTCGCCTCGCTCGGCAGCGGCCCCGACGTCTCCCAAATTGGCAACACCTGGATTAGCAGCCTGACCGGCCTGAACGCCATCCGCGCGTTCAAGCCCCAGGAGGCGCAGGATATGGGCGGCGAGGCGTTATTTCCCGGCGCAAAAATCCCCGCGCCATGCTGGTCAATTCCGTGGACCAGTTACGCCTTTGTTTTTTGCTATCGCAAAGACCTGCTTAAGGAAGAGGGCATCGACCCCGAAACCGCCTTCGCCAGCCAGAAAAACACGCTCGAAACGGTCCGCAAACTGGCCGATTCGGGCAGCAAAGGCGCCTGGCTGACCCCGTTTGTACCCAGTCCGTATCCCGACATCCTGCATATTGCCGCCTCGTGGGTTTGGGGCAGCGGCGGCGAACTGGCCGCCATCAAAAACAACCGCCCGCAAACCACCTTCGACCAGCCAAAAGCCCTCGACGGCCTGGCCGGGTGGCTGGATACCTACCGGGCGGTATCGCCCTCCCACCGCCTGAACGCTCGCGACTGC
Source organism: Anaerolineales bacterium (assembly GCA_020060235.1). Lineage (GTDB taxonomy): Bacteria > Chloroflexota > Anaerolineae > Anaerolineales > Villigracilaceae > UBA8950. The sequence goes on from JAGVAO010000180.1 coordinate 9,253, forward strand.
ATGAGCCTGTTTCGTGACGGGCAGGCAGCGGCAGTCGTCGCCGGGGCGCGCGCTGCCAATGCAATGTTCGAATCCTGCGACGAGGAGATGCGCGCCAACATCGGCTTTGCTTCCATCTCGAATACTCCCTGGGTGGGCGGCGATAATCTGGTCATCTGGAAACATACCCAACGGGAAGTCGAGCGCGAAAAACAAGCCCTCAACCTGGTGAAATTCCTGACCGACCCCCAAAACGTGCTGGATTTTTGCAAGCAGGCCCATTCCCTGCCGGCGCGCAAAGACGCACTCGAAAACCTGTACCCCGACAAACACCCGCTCTACCAGGCTGTGCAAACCATCAACCGCAACGGCAAATCCTATCCGGCCATCAACGAATGGCGCTCCATCGAGCACCAACTGGTGCAGGAACTCGACAGCATCGTCCACGAGGCATGCAAAAGCAACGCCCGCCCCTCGCGCGAAATCCTTGAAAATCACCTGCATCCGCTGGCAGAACGGCTCAACCGAACCATGTAATCCCGGCCCCCTGCAAAAGGGGGCTTTTCATTTAATCCGAATGCGGCTGACAAAATCCCCAAGCGCCAGGAGCAGGAAAGCCCCCAGCGTGCCCATGCCGACATTCAGCAGGCCAACCGCGCCAAAAGTCCAGCCCAGGTTCCAGCCAAGCACGTCGCCGCCCCAAAAGCCGGCCCAGGCCAGCACCAGGAAGCCCGCCAGCCGCCGGAGGCTCCCGCCGCGAAACAGGTGATACCCCGCGCCGTACGCGCTCGAAAGCAAAATCCCAAACAAGATGGTTGGATAGGGCATAAAAACGAATCCTTTTTTATCTGGATTGGCGGATGATTCCGCCGCCCACGACCCGGTCGCCGTCATAAAAGACCGCCGCCTGGCCGGGAGTAATATCGCGCTGCGGGAGGTCGAAAACCACCGAGGCCTGGCTCCCGTTTTCGAGGGGCGTCACCTGCCCCGGCGCGGGACGGGCCGTATAGCGAGTCTTGACCTCGGCCCAAAACGGCGCGGAGGGGGCCTGTCCCGCCTGCCAGTTGACATTGACCGCCAACAGTTCGCGCCCGCCGAGTTCGTCCTGCGTGCCGACCACCAGGCGGTTATCCGCCGCGCTCTTGGAAAGCACATACAGCGGAACACCTGAAGCCAATCCCAACCCCTTGCGCTGGCCGATGGTGTAGTTAGGCAGGCCGGTATGGCGTCCCAGCACCTGCCCGTAGCGGTTGACAATTTCGCCCGGCATTAAAATTTCGGGCGCGTTGCGCTGTAAAAAATTGCGGTAATCTTCCCCCGCCAGGAAGCACAAATCCTGGCTGTCGGGGCGCTTCGCCACCGAAAGGCCGTGTTCCTCCGCGATGCGCCGAATCTCGGCCTTGGGGTAGTCGCCCACCGGGAAGGCGGCTTTCTGCAACTGGGCCTGGCCCAGCACCGAAAGCACATAACTCTGGTCTTTTTCCCGGTCCACCGCGCGCAGCAAGTGGCGCGAACCGTCTTCATCCGTCCCAAGGCGGACGTAGTGACCGGTCGCCATCAAATCCGCGCCCAGGGCCAGGGCATGGTTGAGCAGGAACTCCCAACGGATGTGGCGGTTGCAGGCCAGGCACGGGTTGGGCGTCTCGGCCCCGGCATAACCGTCCAAAAAAGACTGCACCACCGTCTTGCGGAAAATTTCCTTGGCGTCGACCACATAAAACGGGATGTCGAGTTTGGCCGCCACCCGCCGCGCCTGGGCCATTGAATCGGGCGTACAGCAGCGATTCGAATCTTCCTTGCCGGGTTCAGACCACAGGCGCAGCATCATCCCGGTCACCTGGTAGCCCTGCTCCTTGAGCAACACCGCCGCCACCGAAGAATCGACCCCGCCAGACATTGCAACAACAATATGGGTCATCTCTTAAACTCTTTAAAATCGAAAAAGTTGAGCGTAAACAGTAAAGGCCAAAATTTATTATACCAATCCATATTAAAAATATCCTTGTTCATCCCCGTTTATCACCGGCAAAATTCAATCAGGGATAAACACAGAGGCACCCGTCAAAATTCAAAAACCCAAACACATCATCGTTCATCATCGTTCATCCCTGGCAAAAACCTAATGAGCCAAAGATAAACAGTGATGAACAGGGATGTTTCAAGATTTTCTGCCCCATTTTGGGCTGGGAACAAGCCGCCTTACTTCAATGCGCGATCGGTGATTGATTCCAATTCCGGGGGCAAGGGGAGTTCATTCATCAAACATTCTCCTGAAAGAAACGGCAATTTGTAAGCAAACAATCGACATCTTCGTTCATCCCCGGCAAAAAATCTTAATCAGCCAAAGTTAAACAAGGATGAACCGGGATGTTTCAAGATTCTTTGTAAGGGACAAATCCCAATTATAATAGCGCGCATGTCCCCATTCTATACCCGTACCGGAGATGAAGGCACCACCGGCCTGCTCGGCGAAGGCCGCGTGCCCAAATTCGACGACCGCATCGAAGCCCTCGGCGCAGTGGATGAAGCCACCGCCGCAATTGGCCTGGCCCGCGCCAACGCCCAAGACCCGCAAACCGCCCCCTTGCTGCTGGAAGCCCAGCGCGACCTGTACAAACTGATGGCCGAAGTCGGCGCGACGCCTGAAAACGCCGCCAAATTCCGCGCCATCGATGAAGAGCGGGTCAGTTGGCTCGAAGAACAAACCGACTTGCTCGAAAAAAGCATCGAACTGCCGCGCGAATTCATCCTGCCCGGCGATGTTCCGGCCAGCGCAGCCCTGGCGTTGGCGCGCACCATTGTGCGGCGGGCCGAGCGGCGCGTAGTTAATCTTTTCCATACCGGCGGATTGGAAAATCGGCACTTGCTGGCCTACCTGAATCGCCTGTCCTCACTCATCTTCATGCTCGAACTGGCCGAAAACGCCTGGGCCGGGCAAAAAACCAACCTTGCAAAGGCAAAATAATACAATGACCGGAACGCTGATTAACGTCGTCGCCATCATCGCGGGCAGCCTGGTCGGAATCGTCTTTGGCGCGCGCCTCTCCGACAATCTCAAAACCACTGTTGTCAACGGCATGGGGCTTTTTACCAGCGCCATCGGCCTGCAAATGTTCCTGCAAACCGGCCAATCGCTGATTGTGCTCGGCGCGCTCATTATCGGGGCCATGCTTGGCGAATGGTGGCGCATCGAAGACCGCATCGCCAGCCTGGGCGCCTGGCTCG
>JAGVAO010000032.1 GCA_020060235.1 Anaerolineales bacterium
TAGAGCCTTCCGTCGCGCAGGATGTACCAGAACGTCCCGCTTTCGGGTGCGCTCAGCAGGCCGTCGTTGGGCTGTCCGCTTTGCAGGTGTGCCAGGCGTTCGACTTCGGCGATGAACATGCCGTCGCTTTCTTCAATGGACAGGACGGTTTCGGTGATGACCCAGACGGCCTGTTTGTCTTCTTCGTAGGCTTTGTATTCGTAAATCCAGGTGGAGGCTGGGGCGAGGGGAAAGGGGATGTCGCCGGGGGTCGGCGCGGGCGTCTCGAATGCCGGGACAGGCTGCGGGTCGGGCGAACTTGCAGAACGAACACAGGCCGCCAGCAAAAGCATCAGCAACGGCAGCCAGGCCAGGGCCAGGATTCGGCTTCTTTTTCCAAAAAAATTATGAGGGTTGGGTATCTTCAAGGTTTTGCAGGATTTCGTAAGCCTGGATGGGTTTTTCGCGCCCTTTGAGGGTCACTGCGCCGATGCGGCGGGTCTGGTATTGGTTGACGATGGCGGCCATGGTGGCAGGGCCGACGACCAGACGGTTTGGACGGGCGAGTTCCTGCATTCGGAAGGCGACATTGACTGTATCGCCGAGGGCGTTGAATTCCATTCGCTCGTTGCTGCCGATGTAGCCGACCATTGCCTGGCCGGTGTGGACAGCCACGCCGATGACGATGTTGAGGTTGTTGCCAAAGTCGATTGCGCTGATTTTCCTGAGTATTTCGGCCCCGGCGGAGACGGCCCGCTGTTCGGCCAGGGCGGGGCCGAGGTTGTGGTGTTGGCGGTCTTCAAAAATCGCCATGATGCCGTCGCCCAGGTAGCGGACAGTGCCGCCATGTTTGAAGATGATGCCGGTGGCTTCCTGGTAGTAACGGTTGAGAATTTCGGCGAAGGCGTTGGAGCCGACCTGTTCGGCCAGGGCGGTCGAGCCGGCCATGTCGCTGAACAGGATGCTGACTTTGGCCTGGCGCAGGCCGGGAAGTTTACCCGTGCGCAGGTAGTCGGCTATCAGGTATTCGGCTTCATCGGGCGGGACAAATCGGCGCAGGAGTTCCTGGGCGTATTGCTGTTCGCGCAGTTTTTCGATAAGTTCCATGCGCTGGATGGTGAGGGCGACCTGGTGGCTGATGGCGATTGCCAGTTGCAGGTCGCGGCGGCTGAAGGGGCGTGTGCCGGGGCGGGTCTTGGAGAAGTACATCAGGCCGAGGGTTTCGTCGCCGCCGACGACCGGGACAATCATATTGGTGGCGGTGACCTCGACCGATTGGTTTTGGACGGCGTTTAGCGCGGCGGTGTTGGGCAGGATGCTGGCGAGGTTGGGGAATTCTTTGTGGTGAATGACCAGGCAGTTGTCGATGGAGAGGGTGCGTTTCATCATGTCGCGCACTTCAGACATGGCGGCTTGCAGGTCGGTAATGGTGTTCAGCCTTTTGGAGATTTCGTAGAGCAGGACGGCGTGTTCGTCGAGCGATTCGAGCAGCAGTTCGCGGGTAAAACGGGTGGTGCCTTTCAGTTTTTGCGAATGGACTTCGGTTTTGGTTTCGTCGAAAACGTGGATGATGGCTTGCCCGATGCGGATGCTGTCGTCGGAGCGTATGGTGGACTGTCCATTGACGCGCTGGCGGTTGAGGTAGGTTCCGTTGGTGCTGTTCAGGTCTGTAATCGAAACCAGGTTTTTGGATTCGTCAAAAGTAATTTCAGCATGAAATCGGGACGCGGCAATATCGTGCAAAACAATATCATTTTCTGTGTTGCGTCCGATGGTTGTTTTACCCTTTTTTAATTCCACCACTCGCGAGTCAGTGTTGGGTTCACTGACGCTTATCCGCCACGCCATATAGCCGCCTCTTGCCTGATGCACTTGCTTGTCGAAATACATTCACAGGTTACACAGATAGGTTTGCCACCATGAAATCTGCGTAACCTGTGGATGTTATGGTCTTGTAGATACCAATATTATACCTGTTTTGTTTGCCAGGTATTCTAAATCACTCCCAATTGCTTGCCGACATCCTTAAATGCCTGCAAGCCTTTGTCCAAATCTTCGGTCTGGTGTGCGGCGGAAATCATGACGCGGATGCGAGCCTTGCCCTGCGGCACGGTGGGATAGCCTATTGCCATTGCAAAGACTCCGGCATCGAACAAGGCGCGGCTGAATTGTTGGGCCAGCGGCGCTTCGCCGAGCATGACCGGGGTGATGGGTGTTTCGCTGACGCCGGTATCGAATCCCAGATTCTTCATCCCGGCCTTGAAATAGGCGGCATTGGCCCACAGTTTGTCGACCAACTGGGTCGAATCTTCGAGCAGGTCGATGGCCGCCAGGCAGGCCGCCGCATCGGGCACGGTGACAGCCGAGGAGAACAGGAAGGGCCGTCCGCGCTGACGCAGCCACTCGATGATGACCGACTTGCCAGCCACCAGCCCGCCGACCACGCCGAAGGCCTTCGAGAGCGTGCCGACTTCGACATCCACTTTGCCGTGCAGGCCGAAATGGTCGACAATGCCGCGTCCGCCGGTGCCGAGTACGCCCTCGCCGTGGGCGTCATCGACCATCAGCAGGATGTCGTATTTTTTGGCGACTTCATAGATGTCGGGGAGGGGGGCGATATCGCCGTCCATGCTGAAGACGCCGTCGGTGACTATGAGGGCGCGGCGGTAGTTGGACAGGTTGGCTTTAATCTGTTCTTCGAGCGATTTCACGTCATTGTGTTCGTAGGCGATGATTTTTGCGCCCGAAAGGCGGCAGCCGTCGATGATGCTGGCGTGATTGAGGCGGTCTGAGAAGATGACATCTTCCTTGCCAACCAGGGCCGGGATGGTCGCCAAATTGGCGGTAAATCCGCTCTGGAAGGTGATGGCCGCCTCGACGCCCTTAAATTCTGCCAGGCGTTTTTCGAGTTCGACGTGCAGGCTCATTGTCCCGGCAATCGAGCGGACTGCCGCCGGGCCGACACCCATGCTGTCGACCGATTTGCGCGCCGCCGCGACGATGTCGGGGTGGTTGGCCAGGCCGAGGTAGTTGTTCGAGCAAAAATTGAGCACTTTCTTGCCATCCACCACCAGCCACGCGCCTTGCGGCGATTCGATGGTGCGGATGTGGTTGTACAGCCCGGCTGTTTTCAGGCTTTCAATTTCTTGCGTTACCCAATCGAGTTTCGACATTCGTTTCTCCTGGAACGTGGAAATTTATGAAGGTCCTGCCTATAATTATAGCCAGGTGACGTCGGGCGGTTGTCACCTGTTTGTGGTGATGTTACACCCAAAACTGGGGTAAATATTCCCGATAGGTCTCCAGGTAATCGTCCAAGACCTGCCCGGCCAAATCCAGGTCGCGGATGACGGGGTCGAGCAGCAGGCATTGCAGGGCTTTTTGGCGATTGCCTTCGATGACCGAGTCGACGCACAATTGCGAGACGGTGATTTCACGCCGCAGCAGTTCGGCGATGCCTTCGGGCAAGGCCCCGACCGAGAGCGGGTGCGCGCCTGCGCCGTCGACAAAGACAGGGGTTTCGACCGCCGCACCGGAAGGCAAATTGCCAATTTGCCCAACATTTGGCAGGATGGCCGCCCGATGATAATGCGACCCGGCCCCGGCGATGGCTTCAATCATCTCCAGCGCGCCTTCGCTGTCGGTTTCGCGCAACGAGTCGATGACCAGCCTCCCGTCGGCCATGTCACTCAGGCGGTCGAGGCTGAAATCTCGCAGGGCGTCGAAGGTGTCCCAGTCGTAGAGTTGCAGGTTGTATTTGTCCCAGGGGTGGGTAACGGGGTCGCTGACCCAGGGCAGGTACTCGCACAGGTGCGAATCGCCGGGGATGGGGAACAGGCCAAAGGCGTTGAAAACGCGCCTCGTCAGCGGTTCAAACTCGGGGTCGTGCGCCGCGTAGCGTTCCCTGAAAAGGGGGTAAAGGTCTTGACCCGTCTCGCGGTCGTGGATGGAGAGAATCCAGGTGAAGTGATTCAGTCCGGCGGCGCGGATATCGAGGCGGGGCAGGGTTTGCCGGATGACCTGCTCGCGCAATGGGTGGAGTTGGATTTCGGCGTTCATGCTGCTGATGCCTGCGGGGATGTCGAGGCCGAGGTCTTGGGCCAGCACCATGCCGGCGAAACAGTAGCCGATGTAAACCTGGTGGCACAGCCCGATGGCGCGGATGCGGCTGTGGCGGTTGACGGCGTCGCAGATGCGCGTCATCGGGTTGGTGTAGTTGATGAACCAAGCGTCGGGGCAGGCGGCTTCCATGTCGCGCGCGATGTCCATGACCGGGCCGAGGTTGCGGGCGGCGTGGGCAAAGCCGCCGGGGCCGCCGTTTTCGGCATAGGGTTGGCGGATACCGTACTTGAGCGGAATCTCCCAGTCTTGCCGCCACAGGTTTTCGCGCGCGCCGACTTCGATAGCGCTGACGACGAATTCGGCATCGGGCAGGGCTTCGCGGTGGTGGGTGTGGGCGCTCAGGCTGAATCCGCAATCCCACTCGCGGTTGAGGCGTTCGGCCAGGCGTTGGACAATGTCGAGCGATTGCGGGTTGCGGTCGACCAGGGCCAGGTGTGAGCCGCGCAGCCGTTCGGAGCGCAGCAGGGCGGCGAGGGTGTTCTCGCCAAAACTGGCGCTGCCTGCGCCGATGACAACGATTTTGGTTGGCAGGCTCATAGTTAGATTTCCAGCAGGGCTTCGCGCAGGCGTTCCACTTCGTCGAGGCTGTTGTAATGAACTGCGCCGACGCGCACCATGCCGCCCGATTCTTCGAGGCCCAGGCGTTCGGTGACGTTGATGGCGTAGTAGTTGCCGTCCCAGACGTAAATATCGCGTTTGGCGAGTTCTTCCGCCACGCGGCGCGGATGCAGGTCGCGCAGGCGGAAGGAGAAGGTGGCGACCCGTTTTTCAAGATGGCGCGGGTCGCTTTGGCCGTAAAGCCGCAGGCCGGGAACCGATTGCAAGGTTGAGAGCAGGGCGCGGCTGAGTTCGAATTCGTAAGCGCGGATGGCGGTCATGGCTTTTTTGAGTTCGTAGGCGCGGCCGGTGTAGCCTTCTTCGACCAGGCCTTCTTCATATTCCGCGCCAAACTGGCGGCCCACCCATTCGAAGTATTCGATTGCGCCAAGCACCCCGGCCAGTCCTTCGTGATTCTGGGTTCCGGTCTCGAATTTATCGGGAAGGTGGTTGCTGGCCGGGCGCACTTTGTAGGCGAACAGGTTTTCAAGGTGTTCGCGCTTGCCGAACAAAATTCCGGCGTGCGGGCCGAAGAACTTGTAACTGGAGGAAACCAGGAAGTCGCTATTAAGGTCTTGCACGTCGATGGGGCCGTGCGCGGCATACTGGACGGCATCGACATAGACCAGCGCCCCGGCATCGTGCGCCATTGCGATGATTTTCTTGAGCGGGTTGACCGTTCCGAGCGAGTTGGATGCGTACCCCACCGCCAGAAGGCGCGGTTTGCGCTCGAGGGCCTTTGCCAGGCTTTCGAGGTCGAGCGAGCCGTCCTCCACATCGAAATCGACCCAGCGGACGGTTACGCCCTTGTCCTGCGCGGCCAGAACCCAGGGGGTGACGTTGGCGTCGTGGTCGAGGCGGGTGACAACAATTTCATCGCCAGCGTTCCACGTCCGCGCGATGGAGCGGCTCAGGTGCAGGGTCAGGGTGGTCATGTTGTTGCCGAAGATGATTTCTTCGCGGCTGGCGGCGTTGTAGAAATCAGCCATGGCCTGGTGGGCTTCTTCGAGAATGGCATCCGATTCGATGCTGGTGGCAAAAACGCCGCCGTGATTGGTGTTGCATTGCAGCAGGTAGCTGGTCATGCGCTCTAGTGAGGGGCGCGCAATTTGCGTCCCGCCGGGGTTATCGAAGAAGATGGCCGGGCGCTCAAGAGATGGGAAATGGCTGCGGATGGCGGACAGGTCGAGGGGCATGGGGATTCTCCGGGCTGAAAATTGTCAAATCCCCGTTTATCCCGCTTCTCCACAGCGCAATTGCCAGGGATAAACAAGGACGAACGGGGATTTGTATGTGTGAAAACGAATGTTTTTTAAAAACCGCAGGCGCTTCCAAACAGGAAGGGGAAGAAGTCGCACCACAGATTGCCGCTGTCTATCCACCACAGGAAGCCAACGCAGGAGCAGATAAGGCACAGCAGGACGACGCCCACAATGATGAGCGGCATGGGCGGGCCTTTCTTCTGGGCTGGCGGGGGCGGGATGTAGGCCATCTCCGGTTCGGGGCTGGCGGGGATGCTCCCGGCATATTGCTGCTGGGGCTGCGGCCTGGGCGCAGGAGCCGGGGCTGGCGCGGGCGCGGGA
>JAGVAO010000092.1 GCA_020060235.1 Anaerolineales bacterium
CTCGATGAGCATGGCAACGTCTTCGGCCAGGATATCGCGGTCGGCGGAGACCAGCAGCCCGCGCCGGACATCCGCCGGGAGGGGAAAACCTGCCAGCCAGGATAAATCCAATTCCGCGCTGTAGTGCTCGAGGGCCTCCTGCGCGTCGCCCATTTGCTCGAGAATGTCATAGACGAGGGTACGTTCCACCAACAGGATATCGCCCGGGCTGGCGCATCCATCCAGCCCGCCGCAGGTGCCCAGGTTGACAAGCAACTCAGGCCGGAAGTGGTCGAGTGCATACTGGGTTGTCGCCGCCGCTGAAATTTTGCCCCATCCGCCATGAAAGAAGGTCAGGTCGAAGGTTTCGAGTTGAAGGTTGAAAGTTTCGCCCAGGGGCGTGGGTACGATGTCGAACAGGCGGCCTGTGAGAACTTCCTTCAAGGCGCGCCATTCGGCGTTGGCAGAGATGAGAACGACGATGGTCTTCATGCCGATTTTTGCAAATAGTCGAGCAGGAACTGCAAGGCGGCATCGGCAGAGGCGGCCTTGTTGGCGCGCCGGTCGCCCTCCCAGGTAAAGTTACGCGCCCAATCGCCTTCGACAGTTGAAAGGCCAAACCAGGTGTAGCCAACCGGTTTGCCCGGCATCCCGCCGCCCGGCCCGGCTATCCCGCTGACGGAAATCGCCAGGTCGGCGCCAAAGGCCACCCGCGCGCCGCGCGCCATTTCAATCACGGTCTCGCGGCTGACTGCACCATGTTTGCGCAGGGTGTCCCATGAGACGCCGAGCAGGGCGACTTTGGCCTCGTAAGAATAAGCGACAACACCGCCCGCAAAGTAATCGGACGAACCGGGGATGTCGGTGATGCGGTCGGCGACCAGGCCGCCGGTGCAGGATTCGGCCAGGGCCAGTTTCAGGCCCCAATGGCGCAGGAAATTCCCAATGGTCAGTTCAGTTGATTCCAAAAAGCCTCCAATTTATGAGTCCGCCACCAGGGCAGACAGGGTGTTTTCCCAATCAGTATTTTGGGCAGGGTCAGGTTGCGGGGCAGCTGATTTCAGCCCGTTCAGGTAAAGATTCACTTCGCGCTCGTTTTCGCTATCCCAGGATGGATGGGTTTTCGCAACGCCGAGCAGGCGGGCGGCCTGTTCGAGATTCCCCTCCTCGCGAGCCAGGAGCGCGAAATAGAGCATGGCCGAAACAAGAATGGGCTGCGCGCCGATTTCGAGGGCCAGTTTCGCGCCGTCGCGCAGGTTTTCGCGGGCAGCGGGGTAGCGTTCCAGTTTGATGGCGGCCAAGCCCAGGTTTATCAGGTGCATGGCCTCGCCCTGCTTCGCGCCGGTCTCGTAGGAAATTGCAAGGGCGCGTTGGTAGTAATCCAACGATTTTTGCCACTGATTCTGCTCACCAGCCAGCGCGCCCAGGTTGTTCAGCGCAGTCGCCGCCCGTTCACGATTGCCCACCGAGAGCGCCAGGGACAGCGCCTGCTGGTAATAGTTTTCTTCTTCCTCGGGTTGGCCCAGCGCGCCCATCAGAACCCCCAACCGGTTGAGGGAATTCAACAGGGTGGTCGTATCGCCGTTTTGGCTGGATATCTGGTAACTCTCCTCGCAGTGACGGCGAGCGTTTTCAATCTCGCCCAGCCGCCACTCGACGCCGCCCAGGGCAACCAGCACACGGGCTATCGTCGCCAGGTTGTCGTCCTGGCGGGCCAGGTCGAGGGCTTTTGAGAGATGCGCAAAGGCGTCCTGGTAATTTCCCAAATAGGAAGCCACCTGACCCAACTGCACCAACGCTTCAGAAACCAGAATATCCATGCCCATATCGCCAGCCATCGAGGCGGCAGTTTCGGCATGATGGCGCGCCCGGCCATACTCACCCAACTGCAAGCAGGCATCGGCCAGGCCGATTTGCATCTCGATGACATCGCGCAGGGGCCTGTCGGGCTGTTCGAGCAGGCCGATGGCGTGTTCGAAAAACTCGCGCGCTTCTGAAAGGGCTGATAAATTCAAGGCGCGTTCAGCCGCCTGGGAAAAAATTCCCGCTGCCTGGGCCGCATCGCCGCCCTTTTCGTAATGCTCGCCTATCTGCGCCAGGTATTCGCCGCGCCGCTCGCCGCTAGCCTGGTCGAGCCAGCGCGCAGTCAGAATGTGCAGGCTGGCCCGCTGGCGTTTGAGCAAGGTTTCATAGGTGACTTCCTGAAAGAGGCTGTGCTTGAAGATGTACTCATGGGCGCCGATAAAAGCCGCCGGGCGGCGCTCATAAACCAGTTCCTTGCGCCTGAGGCTTTGCAGGGCCTGGCGAACATCGTCTTCGGCCAGGTCGGGACTGGTGTGCAGGATGGCCTGGTCCCAGAAGATGCGCCCGACAACGGCGGCGCGCTGGATGGTAAGGCGCTCATTAATCGAAAGACTGTCGAGACGGGCCTGCAAGACTTCGCTGAGCGTCGAAGGGACATGCACCGAGGCCAGGCGTCCCGGCTCGACCCGCCACTGCTCTTCATCCGGGCAGATAACGCGCTGGTCAATCAGCATCTTAATCAGTTCTTCGAGGTAGAACGGATTGCCTTCCGCGCCGCCAACCACCAGTTCGCGGATGGCATCGGGCAGTTCAGGAACCTTGCGCAAAATTTCATTGACCAGCAGACGGCTGTCATCCTTGCTGAGCGGGTGCAGGTGGATGCGGGTGTGATTTTTGATGTCCCTGGCCCACTCAGGGGAACGCTCGAACAGGGTCGGGCGGGCAACCGCCAGGGTCATCAGCGGGGTTTCCTGCGGCATGTTGGTAAACAGGTATTGCAGCGCATCGAGCGAGCCGCTGTCGGCCCATTGCAGGTCGTCGAGCATGACCAGGGCCGGGCTATCAGCGCAGGCAACGCTGAAAAAACGGGCCAGGTAAAACAAGGCTTGCTGGCGCAACTGGCGCGGGTCGTTGAGCAACCCGCGCAGGTAGGGACTGTCTGAAAAGTTCAGGCCTACCAGGTGGCCGATGACGTGCGCCTTCTCCTGCCAATCGGGCACACCCGGCAGGAAGTCGGCGAAACCCTTTTCCATCTTCTCGTGCGCCAGGGTCAGCGAATCGCTGTCCTGGATTTCAAAACGAGTGGCAAAGATGTCGCGCAGCAAGGCATAGGGCGTGTTTTGCATCGACTGACTGGCGCGACCCTTGAAGACCCACCAGGAAACCTTTTGCAATTCGGCCCAGGCGTTGAATTCATAAAGCAGGCGGCTCTTGCCAATGCCGGCGTCGCCGCTGATGGTGACAACCGACAAACACCCATCGACCAGGGAATCTTCAAAAATCATCCGCAGGCGGGCCAGGGAATCGTCGCGGCCAATCATGCGCGTCTCAACGCCTTCAATTCCGCGCGTGTACAGGCGGAAAGCACGCGGCTTGACGGCAGTCACAAGATAAGTCTGAATCGGCTCCGATTTGCCTTTTACATCCAGCGGGGAAAGGGCATCGACCTGGAAAACGCCGCGCACATGGCGATAAGTATCGTGTGAAATCAGCACGCCGCCAGTCGGGCAAATTTCCTCGAGGCGCGAGGCCATATTGACCGTGTCGCCAATGGCGGTCACTTCGCCGCGCGTTCCTATCGAGCCGAGCAAGACCGGACCGGTGTTCAGGCCAATGCGCATCTTCAGGCCGCTGGCAGCCTTTTGGGCCGGACGGAAATCGGCCAGGGCGGCCTGCATCAGCAACCCCGCCCGAATGGCGCGCTCCGGGTCATCTTCGCGGGTTTCGTCCGCACCCCAGAGGGCCATAACACCATCGCCCATGTGTTTATCTATCTTCCCGCCCTGGGCCAGGATGATGTTGTCGAGTTCCTGCCAGAGGGCGTTCATGGTATCGCGCACATCCTCGGCGTCCATGTGTTCAGACATGGCGGTATAGCCGCTCACATCCGCAAACAGGATGGTGATAATGCGGCGCTGCTGGCTGGCCGCTTGGGCGGGAGCGCTTTCCTCGCCCCTGAGCGCGCCCAGGATTTGGGCCAGGCGTTCGCGCAACGGGCCAATGGCTGCATCGACGACATCGTCACCAATGACAGCGCGTTGGGCCTCGAGAGCCTGGATGGCCTGCTGTAACTTATCCGCTTCTTCCATATCAAACCTTTAAGCCATCAACAACTGCATCAGGCTGGCTTTCCAGTCCAGCGCCGCGCCGCGCGCCATTGCATCGATAACCTCACGCTCGTCGAGATTCCACTCGTTCAACATTTGCTCCGTGAGGCGTTGGTGGTCAATACTGTGGGCGGGATGATGCTCGGCCAATCCAAGCAACTCCAACGCGCGCGGGATGTTCCCCAGGGCTGCTTCGAGCCGGGCATAAAAAATAACGCCTATCAGCATCCAGGGCGTTGCCCCGATGTGTTCCGAAAGGGCCAGGCCCTCGCGCAAGTGTTCGCGCGCGCTTTCCAAATCCCCGGCGCGTATCTGGCTGTTTGCCAGGTTGAGCAGGTAGAGCGCCAGCGACTGCTGCGCCCCAATCTCACGCGCCATCGGGATGGCCTGGCGATAATAGCCCATCGCCTTCTGGTAATCGCCCTGCTCATCGGCCAGCGCGCCCAGGTTGTTCAACGTTACCGCCGCCCGTTCTCGGTTGCCGGACGAAATTGCCAGAGTCAACGCCTGCCGGTATAGTTCGCCCTCACGGGCCGAATTCCCGACCAGCCCGGCCAGCACGCCCAAACGATTAAGCGCAAGCAGCAGGGTATTGGTGTCGTGAATTTCCTCCGCCAGAGCGCGGCTTTCCTCGCAAAACTGGTTGGCGCTTTCCAATTTTCCGAGTCGCCAATGGGTGTTGCCAAGCCCGTACAAAATCTGCGGCAAAACCGGGTTGGCGTTCTTGTCCGAACTGCGCGCAAGCCGCAGGGCCGATTGATAATATTGCTCGGATTCGGCATATTCCCCGGTGTCGGCTTTAATTTGTCCGTATTGCGCCATCGCGGCCAACAAAAGGTCGGGGTCGGTCAATGCTTTGAAACACTGCAATGCCATCTCGGTGTACCTGGCGGCGTCAGCAAACTCGCCAGAGCGAAAAAACGCCTCGCCAATTTTCAGGTGGATATAGCCCTCGTCACGCTTGCGAGCCGGAGACAGGAGCGCTTCGGCGCGGCGGAGGAA
>JAGVAO010000011.1 GCA_020060235.1 Anaerolineales bacterium
GGCTGGAGCAGGGTGTGCATGGCGACAAAGATGGCTTCTTCCGGCGCGGCGATGAGCACATTTTCAGCCGGGATTCGCTCATACAGTTTCGTCACTTCGACGCGCAGGAGCGGGTGGCCCTGCGATTCGGTGTAGCCCAGTTTCAGGCCATCCCACAAGGCGCGGCTTTCGAGCGAAGCCATGCCGAGCAGTTCGTCCATGCCCAGGCTCTCGCAATCGGAGGAACTGAGCAGGTATTTGACGCTGAATTCGTAGCGGGCAAAGTAGCGTTCGAGTTTGAAGGGTTGGATGGTCATGAGGTTAGGCCTCCTACTTTTTTGCCGCTACCACATACAAGCCTGATGTTGATGAATTCAATTTTTGACATGTTGTTTTTCCTGAGCAATTTATGAGGCGGGGTTGCCAATTCACATTAACTATGAGGTGCAGTTTTTCGCGATTTTTATAGCGATAACATTTTCTCAATGTGGTCGCCCACCCGGCACGGTAATCGGCGGAATGGTATGTCCGGCTTAGGACAATGCTTCCCTCCATGGCACAGACAATCATCTTGGCTGTGCTGGATGCGCTCGCTTCTTCCATCTCCCCTTTAGTGACCAAAATTTCTTAAAATCTCGTGCATAATTGAACTATGCTTACATACTGCTCCATTTTGCGCAGAAACTCGACTGTCACTTCTGGGATGCACCAATTTTTTACAAGCCAAGGTTTGAGTTTGTTTTTCCTTGGCGCCACCCGCCAGGGCAGGTGTGAGTAGCAAACGCACCGTTTCAGGCGCAATCCCAGACACGATGCCATCTTGGATTAGACGCCTTTACAACAATTCCAGTGTCCAACGCGCATGACAAGCTGGTGGTGCACTGCAAGTCACAGCTACCAAATGTGCTTCTTGTTCTGCATTCAACTTTGGCGCTGGCTTTGGATGTGGTTTGTCTTCCAGCGGGACTTGCAAACCTTCCGCCACATAGCGTAACCGCGTTCGACGAATCGTTTGTTCGCTGACGTATAGTATAAGGCCGATTTCCGCATCGGTTTTACTTTCATCAGTTTTCAGCGAGATGTGCGCCAGCAGTGTTCGCTCTCGTCCATAGGCCGCACAAGAACATCTCGAATAAAAAAGTAACCCAAAATTCTGACAATTTTTTTATGCACAAAATCAGACAACTTTTGTATAATTGTTCTTCTCCGATGGGGAGTAGCCGCCCATATTTGGGTTGCGCAGCCGTCATGACGGGCATTTGCCCCGGTTGCCCAGGAAAAGGCAAGACCATCGTCACATCCGTGGCGGTGGTCTTTTTGTTTGCCGCAAATAGTAAAAAATTGAAGGAGATTACAGATGGAACATAATATAAACTGGCACCAACAAAGCCTGGAGGATACTTGGCGGCGGGTTCAATCCAGCCTTGGCGGGCTTTCGGCCCAGGAAGCAGCAGCCCGGCTGGAAAAATATGGTCCGAACGAATTAAAGGAAAAGAGCGCCCGCGGGCCGTGGAAAATCCTGTGGGAGCAGTTTACGGCGACGATGGTGCTCATCCTGATTGCGGCGGGTGTTGTTTCGGCCTGGCTGGGCAAATGGCAGGAAGCCTCGGCCATTTTTGCGATTGTTATATTGTTTGGCCTGCTGGGCTTCTTTCAGGAATATCGCGCCGAAAAGGCGATGGCCGCGCTCAAAAAGCTGGCCGTGCCCAGGGTGCGCGTCCAACGCGAGGGGCAGGTGAGCGAAATCTCGGCCCGCGACCTGGTTCCGGGCGACGTGGTCTTGCTCGAAGCCGGGAATCTCATCCCGGCGGATCTGCGCCTGAGCGAGAGCGTCAACCTGCGCATCCAGGAAGCCGCCCTGACCGGCGAATCGGATGCGGTGGAGAAGGACACCCATCCGCTCGAAAAAGCGGATTTGCCGCTGGGCGACCGGGTCAATATGGCCTACATGGGTACAACCGTCACCTACGGGCGCGGGAGCGGACTGGTGGTGGCAACCGGTATGAAGACCGAACTGGGCAACATCGCCAACCTGCTCCAGCAGGGCGAAGATGAACTGACGCCGCTGCAAAAACGACTCGACCAACTCGGCAAACTGCTGGCCGTAGTCGGGGTGATTGTGGCTGCGCTGGTGGCGGCTTTTGACATCTTCCGCGGCGCACCGGTGGTGGATGCCTTCCTGCTGGCCGTCAGTGTGGCGGTGGCGGTCGTGCCGGAGGGCCTGCCTGCCGTGGTGACGATTACCCTGGCCCTGGGGGCGCGGCGGATGTTGGCGCGCAATGCGCTCATCCGCAAGCTGCCCGCGGTGGAAACACTCGGCTCGGTCACAACCATCTGCTCCGATAAAACCGGCACGCTGACCGAAAATCGCATGACCGTCACCGTGCTGGATGTGGCCGGGCATCGCGTCGAAGTGAGCGAAGCCACCGACCAGCGCGGACGTGGCATTGTGGAATTAAGCGGCGAAGCGCTCTCCACCCCCAAAGGGGCGCTCAGCCTGTTGCTGATTGGCGGCGCGTTGTGCAATGACGCCCGCCTGCAGGTGGAAGAAGGCTCAGGTGGGAAGAAATTCCACGCCATCGGCGACCCGACTGAGGGGGCGTTGGTCGTGGCGGCAGCCAAATTCGGGTTGATGAAATTCCAGTTGGATGAAAACAAACCACGGGTAAGTGAAGTTCCCTTCGATTCCGAACGAAAACGCATGAGCACCTTGCACAGCATCGAAAAAAGCAAACAATCTGCCATCCGCGACTTGCTCGATGTGGTTGCGCCTAGTGCCGCCTATATCTCATTCACCAAAGGTGCGGTGGATGGACTGCTGGACGTTGCGACCCATGTCTGGGAGAATGGGGCGCGCCACCCGCTGACGACGGATTACCGCTCCCGCATCGAGGCCGCCAACCGCGCGCTGGCCGAAAACGGGATGCGCGTGCTGGGGGTGGCCTTTAAAACGTATGACCAGCCAGAAAGTGGCGCAGCGCTCGAAAGCGGGCTGACAATTGTCGGCTTTGTGGGCATCATTGACCCGCCGCGCCCCGAAGTGAAAGATGCGGTGGCGCAGGCCAAAAGCGCGGGCATCCGCCCGGTGATGATTACCGGCGACCATCCGCTGACCGCTCTGCACATTGCGCGTGAACTGGGCATCACCGACGCGAATGGCCGTTCGATGACCGGCGCGGAGTTGAACCAGATTAGCGACGAGCAGTTGCGCGCAGTGGTGGAGCAGATTTCGGTTTTTGCGCGCGTCTCGCCCGAGCACAAACTGCGGATTGTGAATGCGCTACAGGCGCGCGGCCATGTGGCGGCGATGACTGGCGATGGCGTGAACGATGCCCCGGCGCTGAAAACCGCCGACATTGGCGTGGCGATGGGCATTACCGGCACGGATGTCTCAAAGGAAGCCGCGAAAATGGTTTTGCAGGATGATAATTTCAAGACCATCGTGGCGGCGGTGGAGGAAGGCCGTGTCATTTACGACAACCTGCGCAAGTTCATCAAGTTTTCGATTGGCGGCAATCTGGGCAAGATTTTGGTTATGCTGGCCGGTGTGCTTATTGGCCTGCCCGCTCCGCTGTTGCCCCTGCAATTGCTCTGGCTCAACCTGCTGACTGATGGCCTGCTGGGCGTGGGCCTGGGCCTGGAACCTGCCGAACAGAACGTGATGAAGCGCAAGCCGATTGCACCCAGCGCGGGCATCTTTAGTGGCGGCGTGGGAGGGCAGGTACTCCGCTTTGGCATCCTGATTGGCGCCATATCGCTTGGCATGGGCGCGTGGCATTACTTTGGCGGCCACCCGGCCTGGCAGACGATGATGTTCACTACCCTGGCGTTTGCCCAGGTCTGGCAGGCGATAGGCATTCGCAGTGGCAATGACTCCATCTTCAAGGTTGGCTTGCTCTCGAACAAACCCTTGCTTGGGCTGGCGGTGGCCGTGATTATCGCACAGTTGGCAGCGATTTATATCCCGGCTTTGCAGGATTATCTCAAGACCGATGCGCTCTCGCTGTATGACCTGTTTTTGAGCATCGGCGCGGGTGGGCTGGTGCTGGTGTATGCCGAACTTGAAAAGATGGTTTTAAGGAGTAGAATAAACCGTTTGTCAAATTAAACCGTGGGGCATCTGGATCGGATAAGCATGTTTTCCCATCCAGGTGTCCCGTTAACTTGTACGCACGCAGAGGAAAGTTTATGACCGCTATTGGGCAACACAAAACCCTGAGTGAAGAATCGCTCGGCGAAAAATTTGAAACCATCATTCAAAATATACCTGACGGCAATATAACCTTGCTGGAGATTCTCGAAATTTTTGAAGATGATGGATTATTACTGCTGTCTATTTTTCTGGCGTTGATTTTCCTGGTGCCAATTTCCATTCCTGGTGTTAGTACCGTCTTTGGTACAGCCATCCTCTTGATCGGGGTGGCACGTCTGTTCAACCGGCATCTTTGGCTCCCGGAAAAAATCGCCAACCGGACAATTTCATCGCAAAGCCTGGCTAATGGATTAAGCAAAGCGCTGGTTTGGTTTCACCGGCTCGAGAAAATCACCCGTCCGCATAGACTTCAACCGCTGACCCAAAACAACCTTTTTCACCTGACCCACAAAATCGCGTTCATATTTGCCTCAATCTTGTTGATGGTACCGTTCGGTTTCATTCCCTTTAGCAACACCCTGCCTGCCCTGGCACTGATTTTCTTGGCACTCGGTGAACTTCAAAAAGATGGTGGCAGCATTGCTCTGGGTCACATATCCAATCTGGCAACTACCATTTACTTTGGCATTCTCGTTGCGGGCAGCGGCTACACTGTTCTGGAAGGGCTACGCTTGTTGCCATTCTAGCGCTAATCTTGAAATGCACCATCAAAACTATGAGACCTTCAATTTTTAATCTTTTTGCAGAAAAGCCCCGATTTCGGGGCTTTCTTGTGCCAATTAGGTTGGGAAAATGATTACAGATAATGAGATGGTAAGGTTATTCATCTACACGGGCAATGATTGGTCAACACTGGCCGGGCCGATGCGGAAGAGAATACCTGGGGCGGGGGGCATGAGCTATTTCTCTAATTTGAATAGTCAGGCGCGTTTTGGCAGGAAACTGGAATGGGAAGATTGCTGACTGCCCAGTAATTGGGGTGTTCCGGGTCTGTGAAGCGCTCAAATCTGAGATATCCCCACGTCCGATCGCCGATGAAGGTTTGCTCCCCGTCTGGCAGGGTGGTGCGGCTTGGGCCACTTCTCTGAGAACTCGCATATCGCAAGTCTGCGCCGTTCAGGTTTGTTTCCCAAAAAGAGGCATCGTCAAGAATGGCATGTTTCAGGCTGGCGGATTGCAGGTCAGCATTTTTTAGGTTGGCGTTGGATAGGTCGGCATAATCAAGCCAGGCTCCTGCCAGGTTGGCGTTTTGCAGGTTGGCCTTTTGCAGATTTGCGCCAGCCAGGCAGGTTCCGCTTAGGTTTGCGCTGGACAGGTCTGCGCCAGACAAGTCGACGCCCGAGAGATTGAGATTTTGCAGGTCGAGCCTGCGCAAATCACCGCTGGCAAGGTGGGCTTTCAGGGCTTCCCTGGCCTGGTTGTTGGCAAATGGCCTTATCTGGCCGCTGCTGGTGAGCAATCCCACGCCGGCCAGGAGCAGGATGCCTGTCATGAGCCATTGGCGTTTTTGCGGTGCCGGAGCGCCGATAAGCGCGGCATAAATGTGAATTCCCTTGCCGGCCAGGGATAGGATACTCCAAACCGCCCCGATGAGCAGGATGAAGAGCAAGACCAGCAAAGGTGAAAACAAAAAGAGTTGTACCAGGAAGATTTCTTCTGCCGGGCTATATCTGACCAGGTCTTCGAGGAAGAAGTCGATTTCGTCGAAAAAAGCCACCCATGCGCCACCAGTAAAAACACTGAGAATCCCAGCCAGGAAGAACGCGAAAACAACAACAAACAGGCATCCAAAGCCAGTGTTCCAGGGGTCATCTTTGAAGAAGTCCCATGTTCCTTTGGTGAAGTTGCGGGTAGATTGGGCCGATTTTTGCAGGAAGCGTGCTGCTGCTGTGAGCAAAGCAGCCAGCCAATTTCCCCGGCTGGCGATGGCTGAGATGGCATGTAATCCGGCCAGCGCCAGGAAAAGGATGCCTGTGTTGCGCAGGAAATCGGGAAACGCTTGCCAGAAGTACACTGTCTTCTTCCTGAATCAAGGGGGCGCAATGGTCTGAATCCAGTATATAAAATCTGCGGAGGCTGGTCAATGCCGAGAAAAAGATGACGCGCAAGATTTGATGTATACTATTTTTATGTGTTTGTAGACGGGTCAAAGACGTGCGGTTTTCAACACTTTTAGATGAAGAAATGCATAAACCAGGTTAAACAAAATAGACCCGCAGGAGTAACAATGCTTCAATTTGACCCACTCAGCCTGATACCCGATTCTCTCAAGACCGCAGTTCGTGATGCTGCGGTGGATTTTGTTTCTGACCAAGCTAAGAAAGTTCTCGGAGATGAAGTATCAGCGAAGATAAAGGGGTTACGATCCGATGCTGAATTTAATAAAAAATTCGAACAGGGGTTGAAAAAAGCACTTAAGCGATTTGTTGATGAATATGCCGATCAGGATGAAGATCTGGTCACTGCTATAGAAGCGGACACGCGCATTTTCCAAAATGCCCAGGTACAGAAAGCTTTGCTGGAAATGCTCAAAAATCCGGGTCGCTACCTGGCGTCAACTGCGCGAAGAGTTGAACCGCGCCCCGCTGGCGCATGAGGAGTGGGGGTATTGATGTAGTGCTCGCTTCAAAATTAGTAAGACTCCAAGGTAGATGGACAGGAGCTAATATGGCAGAAATAACACCTGAAGAAATTGCACTAGAGCGTATCAGAGATGCTGAAAGAACTGGCGCGACTGAGCTTGATCTTCATGGGCTTGGTTTAAGGATTCTTCCATCTGAGATTGGACAACTAAAGAAACTAAAAAAACTGAACATCAGTGAAAACTATTTAGAAAACCTGCCTCCAGAAATAGGAGATGATTCAGATTTAATGGTAATCAATGCCCGGGCCAATGAAATATCGGGATTGCCTGTAGAGATTGGGAAACTGACCCGTTTGACATCTCTTGACCTGGGCTTTAATAATCTTACATCCCTTCCATCGACTACGAAACAATTGGTTTCACTAATGGATTTAAACCTTACGCGAAATCATTTATCTGATTTATTACCAGCAGTGGGGGAATTGACCAACTTAAAAACACTGTGTCTTGGTGGAAACAATTTGAAACACTTTCCTCAAGCAGTCACTAATTTATTGAGTGCATTGGAAACTAAGTTTCTTTGAATTTATCGTTGGCGGATTGAACAGCAACATAATGGGAATTCAGTTTCGAACGTGCTGATTCGATTGAGAA
>JAGVAO010000150.1 GCA_020060235.1 Anaerolineales bacterium
TGATCGAGGCCGGCCTGCGCGCCCGGGGCCTGACCGCCCAGCGCCTGTTCTACATCGCCGAGCGCGCCCTGCACCATTTCCAGCCGGGGGGTCAGCTCTTTCCCGGTTTGGATGAACCTTTGCTTTTCCTGGAAGAAACCTTGCCGCTCCTGCCGGCCCCGGCCCGCCAGGTCATGCCGGTTGATGACTCGGTCTGGATCGGCACGCATGTCCGCGATGGGCGCGATGTGCATTTCTCGTTTTCCAAAGGCTTCGACCCTTCCGTCCCCCCGCCCCCTCATGCCACAACCTTGATTCTCGGTGAACCCGGCGCCGGCAAGACCACGCTGTTGCGCTGGGTCATGCTCCAGCGCCTGCTCCAGGGGCGAACCGTCATTTCCATTGACCCCGAAGGCGAGAACAACCGCCTGTGTGAAGCTGTCTGCGGGCGGGTTATTCCCGCCGGCGTTCCTGCAGATAAAGATACCTGCCTGATGCACCCGCTCCAGGCCAACGACCCGGCGGAGATGCTGCTGGCGGTGCGCTTCCTGGTGGCTTCGCTGGCTGGTGAATCCGTTCTTTCGCCTGGAGTTCAGGCTGCCCTGCACGAAGCGGTCAAGCGCAGATGGGAGAGAAGGCCCGGAGCGATGTCCATTGCCGACCTGGTCGAGACCCTGGGGATCGTCAATGCTGTCGATGCGGCTGTGCCGATGGCGCTGCTGCGTCCCTACATGCGCGGCGGGCTATGGGAAGGCTTCTTCGACCGCCCCAACGCCCTGCTCTCCCCCGATTTCCCCGCCGGCGTGTGGTGGAACTTCGACCTTTCCTCCTTGCGCGAAGAAAATCGCGCCATCGTCCACTCGGTGCTGGCCTGGTTTTTGTACCATGCCGTCACGGTTGGGAAACGTTCGATGGATATTTTCATCGACGAAGGCTGGCGCTTGCTGCGTTCCGGCCCCTTCGCCGACCTGCTCGACGAATTGGGTCGGCGCGCCCGCAAACGTGGGGTGGGCGTGACGCTCATCACCCACCTGCCCGCCGACCTGATGAAAAATCCCACATCCCTGTCCCTGGCGTCCACCGCCTTTATTGGCCGTCTATCGCCGGATGAAGCTTTTGCCTTCTTCCGCTCCCTGGGCGTGCCGGAGTCGGAAGCCCGTCGGAATGCCGAAACAGTCTCCCGGCTTCCCCCGCGCGTTTTCCTGGCTGCCCCCTCGGGAGGACGTGGAGCGCTCTTCCCGGTCATGGTCACCATCCCGCCGGTCTGGCTGGAGTTCTGGAAGAAACTTGGTGCAACGGGAGTCTTGCGATGAGTGTCTACCCCTGTCGCGTCTGCGGTCATGAAAATGCCGGTGAGGTCTGCGCCCTCTGTGACCGTCCCTGGCAGTCTTGGGAACTGCTCTTTGCCCCCATTCCCATCGAAGACCTGCGCAAGCAAGTGGCAGTCTGGGTCGGGCAATTGCCCCAGCCGGTTTCGCTGGAAATTGTTGCCCTGCGGACAGGAGTGCGCCTGCGTCTTCATGCCCCTGAGACTATCCCTGTCCAGCCGGCCCTGGATGCCTTCGCCGCCATGACCAGCCACCAGATGCGCTGGCGCAAGGTGGAAATCACCGGGATGCCCGCTCCGGTGATTGGGCTGCGCTCGGAGGCGCATGTCCCAGTTCTGGCCCTGACCGGCCTGGACACCGACCCGCTGCTCGCCCTGGGTTCGCGTTTGCAGGCCCAGCAGATTGGGGAAGGGGAAGCCGCCCTGCAAATCTGGCTGCTTGGGCGCGACCCCGCATTGCAGGAAAGACTCTCGGCCCTGTCGGCTTACTCATACGGCACCGAAGGCGGCGTCGAGAACGACAGCCCCAATCCCTGGGGCATCCGTTTGGGCCTGTTTCG
This sequence comes from Anaerolineales bacterium, assembly GCA_020060235.1. Taxonomy (GTDB): domain Bacteria; phylum Chloroflexota; class Anaerolineae; order Anaerolineales; family Villigracilaceae; genus UBA8950. The sequence continues at coordinate 1,867 of JAGVAO010000150.1, forward strand.
TGGAATGCTCCTGGTCGGGATGGTTGTGGCTGGAGTCTCTGGCGGGGCCTGGTCTGCCGGCTGGCTGTCTTTCCTGGCTGGCCTGCTCGGCGTCCTGTCGGGCGGAGTGCTGGCCGTGGCGGCCATGCTGGGCATCCTGGATTGGATGCGCTGGCGCTCAATCCCCAAGGATATTCTCTCGACCCGCATCCAGGAACCGCTCCTGAAAGCCGCCTTCAGCCTGTCCGGCGCAGCCTCCCTGGAACTGCTGGCCGGGAACGAGGAATGGCGCGCGATTGAAAAACCCTGGCCGGGAGTCAGGGCTTTGGCGCTCTCCCTGCCGGTCTCGGAAATTGCCGCCCTGGTTTCTCCGCCCCAGAAGGGCGAGGGCAGCGGCATCCTGGATCGCGCCGTGCGCCAGGATGTGCCATCTCCCCCGCCATCCCCGGCCTTGACCGGCGCTGCCTTCAAGGTCGGCTGGAGCGCCGGGACAGGCGAGTCTCTCGGCATTGACCCGGACGGCCACGGCCTGGCCACCGGCGGCAGCCGCAGCGGCAAATCTTCGTTTGCCTATGCCCTGCTCAAACGCTTGCTCGAAAAAGGTGAGAACGCGCCCGGTATTTTCCTGGTGGACCCGCATGCTTCGCTCGCCGATGGGTTTCTGGATGCGATCGCCCAACTGCCCGAAAAAGAACGCACCCATGCCATCCAGCGCCTGCGCATCATCACCCCGGAGACTCCCGATGTCGTGCCCTTGAACCTGCTGGCCATCCCGGATTTCACCTGGGCCGGCAATGCCATCGTCCAGATCGGGCGGCGCATCTGGGACGACTACTGGGGGCCGCGTATGCAGGCTGCTTTGTTGGGCCTGTTCAAGCTGGCGCATGCCTGGAATCTGTCCCATCCCAACAAACGCATGGGCCTGCTGCATGTGGTTTTTGTAGCCTACAACCCGGCCTGGCGCAAGGAAGCGATGGCCGAATTGGACCCGGCGGAGCGCGTCGGCACGATTGCCCTGGATGCCCTGCTTGGGCAGGTCGGTGGGAATGGCGGCAACTGGGCTCAGGGTTGGATCACCGAAGTGGTCTCCCCGATCCTGTCCAAAGTGATGGCGCTGGAGTTGTCTCCCTGGCTGTTTGCTGCCATGCACCAGAGTCGCTTTGTCGACATGGAAAGCTGGGTCAGGGAGCGCGCCTGGGTGGTCTTGAAGCTGCCATCCGGCACGATGGGCCGCGAAGGATCGCGCCTGACCGCCGGCGTGGTCTACAACGTTTTCGATGCCGCCTTCCGCAAAGTCACCATGACCCATCCCATCCCTTTTTACTTCATCGTGGATGAAGCCCAGGAAGTGGGTTCCGGGATGCGCCTGGAATCGATGCTGGCGGAAGGCGCCAAGTTCGGGGCGCGCATGTTCGTGCTGGCGCAGTCGCTCTCCATGCTGCGCCAGATGGAAGGCATGGAATCCGTGGTGCAGGCCCTGCTGGCCAACACCTCCACCCAGGCGTTCTTCTCCCCCGACCCCGAAGACGCCGACCTGATCCGCGCCACCTTGAGTTCCACGGTCCGCTATGGCGCAACCACCCTCGACCTTCCTTCCCTGCACTGCTGGCTGCGGGCGCGCATGGGCGGGCAGTGGCAGCCCCCGACTTTTGCCCGGGTGGAACCGCTGGCCCGGGCCGATCACATCCGCGTCCAGGCCTTGATCCGGGCAGTGATCGAAGCCCACCCAAAGGATTATGTCCTGGCCGAAGACTGGCAGAAGCGCGGCGTGCGCGCGCTGTCCGACCTGCTGCCGCCTTCCAGCCGGGCGCTCCTGGACGCTGCCTTGAAGGAAAAGAGCGCCAGATCCGGCCAGCTGACCGCCGAACGGGAGCAGGCCTACGATGAAAGCCACCGACGGCTGGGTTTCAAAGGAAAGGAATAGTGTTTCATGTCTGTTTTGTTGTGCATCGAACGCAGGGCAAGTGAACCGGGCACGCTGCCTCCAATCCCCGCTGGCGCCTATGTGGGTTACTTTGACGCCGCCGGGCGTCGCCTGGTCTTTGTCCAACCGGCAAGTGGTGGCCTGGCCTGGCTGTACCTGTCCGAGGATTGGAGCAAGGCTTTTGTCATGCGGGATGGATTATTGCCGCGCGAAATTGTCCTGTCCAGTCCGGAAGCAGCCTGGGCGATGGCCTGCTGGCGGGCGGCCAGGTTGGGCCGGCAATGAATCGCTACACTGTCTTCTGGTTGGCGCTGGGAATTTCTGTCGCCCTGATTCTGGCCTGGCCGTTCATCCTTTTGATTATCAGGGATCTTATTCCATGAGAAAACAAGCATTCTCCATTTTTGCATTGACCGGCCTGTTTATCCTGGGCGGAGTCGGCTGGCTGTCGTTTGGCTACCAGTTGCCATTGGGCGAGAGTCCTTGGTCGCTTTTCCTGTCCATCCTGGTTTTGAGCCTGACCGGGCTGGGGCTGGGTTTCCTGCGCATCCTGGCGCGCCGACATGGTTTTGCCCGTCAGGGATTGGTGCTTTCCGTGGCTTTGGCCATCGGGATGTTATGGGCCCTGCCCAACCTGGTGGCGCCATGCAGCCCGCCGGTGGCGGCGGTGAGCGCCGGCGGCGTCAATTGTGATCAGTGCTGCACCTGGTGGGTACCTGCCCCGTGTTCCCTGTGCAGTCAGGCAGACTACAACGCCGGCAAGTGTCTGGGTTGTTGCCTGCGGTATGAGGCTTGCAACTGCGAAACGCCTGAGCCGGATCCGGATACGCCCACGCCATTGCCGCCAACCAGAACACCCACCTCAACCCCGACACGGACGCCAACGGTTACGCCGACGTTTACGCCAACCTTTACGTTGACGCCTACCAAAACATCCACACCGACCTTTACCTCAACGCCCACCCAAACTTCTACGCCAACCTTCACTGCGACACCCACTTTCACGCCCACCCCAACCAATACGGCCACGCCCACCCCCACGCCGCTCCCACCGACTGTTTCCGGGACGCTTTCCTGTTCGCGCTGGGGCCGGGATGGCTGGTGTATGGGTGGAGCGCAGTTGGTCTTGAGCGCCTCCGACCCGCAAGGATTTCCCCTCGTCATTTTCGGGCATGCCGGGAATGTGCCCATTTCCTGCGGGGCTTCCTGCATTGTGAACCTGCCGGAAGGGAGTGGCATGGCTGAGTTTACCGTGACATCGTCTTCGGGACGTACGGACTCTGGCAGTCTGCCCTGGAAATATGATGCCTCGCTTCCAAAGGCCGTGGTGCAAAAAAATGGAATTGTTGGCGTAGGTGGCTGGTATGTTTCAGCCGCGAATGTTTCCGGGATGGGAAGCGATGCCGTTTCCGGGGTGGCGGCGGTCGAGGTCAGCATAAACAGCGGCGCATGGCAGCCGGCCACCGTTTCTCTTCCAGATGGTATTTTCCAGGTACAGGCCAGGGTGATTGACCTGGCTGGCTGGAGCGCCCTGTCTCCTGTTCAAACGGTGCGAGTGGATACCACCCAGCCTGGCCTGACCATGACAGCATCAGGCACAAAAGGCGGCGGGGATTACTTCCGCTCGGCCGTGACGGTTTCCCTTGTGGCGGAAGATGCCGGCTCCGGGGTGGCGCTGGTGGAATATCGGCTGGACGGCCGGGATTGGGTGGTCGGAAGCACAGTCTCCATCACGGCAAATGGTGCTCATGGCCTTGAAGGGCGTGTGACTGACCAAGCCGGCAATGTATCCCTGCGCGTGATGGCGGTGCACATCGATACCATCCCGCCAGTAGCCACCTTCATGATGCCCGCGCCAGGCTCAACCACGCCGGGCAGGGGCGTTGTTGGCCTGGGCGGGAAGGTATCCGATGTCGGTTCGGGCGTCGCCGGAGTGGAACTTTCTCTCGACAACGGCAAGACCTGGCAGGCGCTGACTCTTGTCAACGAGATTTGGCGCTATTACTGGTACACCCCAACACTTCCGAATGGTTCCTACCCTGTGGTTGTTCGCGCCAGGGACATCGCCGGCAATGTACAGTCGCCCGGAACCGCTGCGATCATTCTCGTCGCCAATCATCCCCCATTGGTGGATGTACAGGAACGTTGGCATATCTGGGAGTCTGGGTCGGTTTCCGTGCGGGAGAACGGCGATGTTCCGGTGGATGGCGTACGCGTTACCATCCGCGATCCCTTGGGGCGCTGGCCGGCTGTGGTGCAGGAATATTCGTCGCGTAATCTGCCGGGGAGTATTGCCTGGAACCGCAGGTTTGGAGACGGCACGCTTGCGCCATCTGGCGAATATGAAGTGGTGGTGGAAGCCTGGGATGGTTATGGTAATGAGGCGTCTGATAAGGGCGTGATTGTTATCCCCTTTGTGGCAGGCGCAACGGTAACAACAACGCCTGTCGTACCGCCATCCCCAAGCCCGACCGTGGCTAATAAAACATCTACACCAACAAAGGTGGTTACGCCCACCCAGATTGTAATGCCAACGACCGTACCAACCACTCAGCCCACCTTGGAGCCTGTGCTGGAACAGCCTGACAAATCACTTTCGTTCTGGCCGGTGGTGGGATTGTTGGGGATGATGCTGGCTTTGGCTTCCGCTGCTGTTGCGGATGGCCGGCCGCGCGCTTTGGCGTGCATGAAAGAAACATTCAATCAAATCATGAAAAATCAAGGAGAATAAGGAAATGGATGCTGTATTTGCGATACTCGTTTTGGGCGCGGTAATTTTCTTCGGCGCGCTGATCAGCGCCGGCAATGAACGCCAGCGTAAGGCCATTGATGGAATTCGGGAACAGACTGCGCAATGGGCGATGCAGGATTTGCGGTTGAAGCGTGAGAAACTGGCGCGGGAAGTGAAGGTGGGTGACCCAGTGGCCTGGCTAAATCAGATTGCTGCCAAAGTCTATGGCGAAAACCTTGATTTGTCAGTGAGCGAATCATTCAACAATCCACAGGTACTGGTTTGTATTTCAAAAGACGGGAAAAAACTGGCATTTTCTCCTGTCTCACCGGGAGAAATTCGCAGGATGCATCGTGGTCATAAAAACAAACTGATGCGAATGGGAAATACAAATCCATTGTGGGCATTACCTAAAAAGACGATTCACAATGAAGTGTCGATCTTAAACTCCGGGTTATATTTCGATTTGGAATTATCAATAGTATGGGAATCCCAAGCTGGTTTTCCGGGCGATTCACTGGAACGTCTTTGGATCTATGAAATCAGTTAGGTTGTTGATCCAAGAGAGCGCCTTTAACAAGATGGCGCTCTCTTGGATGCCTGATAACCAGTTGTGCAACACATTGCATCGGTCAGATTGCCCCCATTCAGATGTATCCAAGGCTGGCTCATATCCATCGATTACACCATTTACCATTGTGGCTGATTCTACAGGCCTGCGAATGCGCCAAATATAAGTGAATCATCGGAAAAAATTACGTACGTTCAGCGGGATCAATATCATTTTTAAGTTTTGGCAAAGCGTTGGTTCTGAATTAACAGCAGCTTTTCTCTCAGCAGTTCCACGCTAGGATTGCCCTTCATCCCTTGCGGCGTGACATACACCCGGCAACTCAGTGAATAAGATTCGCGTTGCTCATCCCACAAATCCACACCGTTTACGCGGAAGGAAGGCGAACCAAGAAAATGTTTCTCGGCCGCGTCAGCATCGTCGAGCACCTTAACCAGATCCACCGGAGCATCTATTCCTCCAACGCTCAAGGCAGCTTTTAGATTTTCCAGCCCGGATTGCCATGATGGGCAGCCATCAAAGTAAAGCAGCTCAATTTTCATTTTATTTTCCTGAGAGATATTGCCGAATCATAAGCGCCGCAGTTGCCCCTTCCCCCGCCGCCGAGGCCGCCTGTTTGGTAGAGCCAGCGCGCACGTCGCCCGCCGCAAACAAGCCAGGAATTGAAGTCATGAGGGTCTTGTCCGTGACCACCGAACCCCACTGGTCAAGGTCTGCTTTGCCTTTGGCCAAATCGCTGTTAGGGGAAAAACCGATAAACACAAACACACCATCGTAATGCCACTCTTTTTGGTCGCCAGTGGCGCGGTCTTCCACAATCACGGCATCCAATTGGTTTTTCTTAACACGCATCTCCTTCACAGCATGGTTGACCGTGACCGACATATTCTCTTTCTCTGCTACTTTGTCTTGCAATATCTTGCTGGCTTTCACCTGCGGCAGGAATTCGACAATATCCACCTGGCTGGCAAACCTGGTCAGAAACAGACCTTCCTCGAAGCCGCTATTGCCGCCGCCCACTACCAGCACTTTCTTTCCTTTGTAAAACGCCCCATCGCAGGTGGCGCAGAAATGGACATTCGCACCAACCAAATCATCCTCGCCTGGGATTCCCAGGCGGCGATAGTGTGCGCCGGTTGCGAGCAATACCGCTTTCGCGCCATATTCCGAACCATCGGCGGTGCGCACACACAAGTATTGCCCATCCTGGTTAATATCTGTCACATCCTGCGCCTGCAAAATCTCCGCTCCGAATTTTTGCGCCTGGCGGGTCAGCCTCGCTGCAAATTCTGCGCCGGGAATACCTTCATCGAATCCGGGGAAATTATCCAGTGTTTGAGTGATTCCCGCCTGCCCGCCCAGTCCGGCTTTTTCGATAACCAGCGTTTCCACACCTTCGCGTGCCAGGTAAAGCGCCGCGGTTAACCCGGTCGGGCCGCTGCCAATGATGATGGCATCGTAAAACGTCCGCTTGGCGCGGGTATTCATTCCCAGTTTCTCAGCCAACTGCGCATTGGATGGTTCTACCAGTATGCCGCCATCTGGAAAAACAATGGTCGGGATACTACGAAAGCCCTTGTTGACCATTTCCACAAATGCCATAGAGTCGGCATCCTGGTCAATGTCCACATAGTTATACTGCACACGTTGTTCGCCAAAAAACTGCTTCGAGCGCTTGCAATCTGGGCACCAGCCGGTGCCATACAGGGTGATAATTTCAGGGGTCAGCCGAGGGTCGCTCATCGGATAAATCCTTTCAAGGAAAGTCTTTTGGGCAGCACGTCATCAGACGTGCTGCCCGTTAAAGGAAGGAGAAGTGCAAGTTTAGTTCATTTTACGGTACATCGGCAGGAAGGAGAGTGAAATCCCCAGCCCAAAAATGATGTGACCCATCAGGCTGTACCACTGCATCTCGCCAATCATAAACACCATCTGCGGCATTCCGAGCAGGACGGGCATCAAAATCAGTGCGCCCAAGATCCACCAAGCAACACCATAAACCATCCCTGCCACAAATGCCGCGCCCCAATTTTTCGGCAGAAAAGGCCCGAAAAAGCCGTACATTGCGCCAGTGACAATGCTAATGACCATGTGGACGCCAAACCCAACCACAGCATCCTCCACACGCACCAGCATTCCGACCATTGGCAACATTCCCATCATGCCCATCATCATTCCAAATGGGATGCCGCCGATGATGCCCGCAATTGCGCCCAGCCCAACCGCGCGCAGGTTCAACTTACTGAGTGAAAAACTTGTTGTAGCCATTTTATCTCCTTTGGGTAAAAAAACGTTGTCTTACTGATTAGGATACCCAGAGCCGCCAGATTCTTACCAGGCCAACCTTGCAGTAATAAAAAGTGGACAAAAGACATCTGGATTCTCAAAGGAGACTGAATCATGAACCCGAACCTGAATCCACCCCTTATCGTTACCCTGCTGCTTGCCACCCTGTTTTTGCCTGCCTGTTCCCCGGAGCAGACTCCAACATCCACGCCCCCCCCCATCCCGTCAGTGAATACCGCTCCAGTTGCATCCCACACCATCTTGGAATATGAACCCCCGCCCACCGGGGCAGAATCCGAGTTCAAGACCGATTTCAGTAAACACACCATCCCCTACAGCGAGGTTCTTTCCGGCGGTCCGCCCAAAGACGGGATTCCAGCCATAGACAACCCGCAAACCATCAGTGTGAGCGAAGCGGATGAGTGGCTTGAACCCGTCGAGCCTATCGTGCTGGTGCGGGTCGGCGGCGAAGCCCGCGCCTATCCCATTCAGATTTTAATGTGGCACGAAATCGTCAACGATACCCTGGGCGATAAACCTTTGCTGGTCACGTTTTGCCCGCTCTGCAATACCGCCATTGCTTTTGAGCGCGTCTTCGACGGCCAAACCTTTGACTTTGGCACGACCGGACGCCTGCGCTATAGCAACCTGATCATGTACGACCGCCAGACCGAAACCTGGTGGCAGCAGGCTACCGGCGACGCCATCGCCGGTGAGTACGCTGGGGCGCAACTGCCTTTTTACCCGGCATCCATCGTCTCATGGGCGGACTTCAAGGCTGTCTACCCCAACGGCACGGTGCTTTCGCGCGAGACCGGCTTCAGTCGTAATTATGGGCGTAATCCCTATCTCGGCTATGATGATGTTAACCAGTCGCCTTTCCTGTATCGTGGGAAGGAAACGCCGGGGCAACTTGTCCCGATGGCCCGCGTGCTGACCCTTGATCTGGGCGGGGAAGCAGTAGCCTACCCGTATGAAATCCTCTCCAGCCTGGGAGCGATCAACGACACGGTTGGCGGGCAACGGCTGGTGGTTTTCTGGGCTGAAGGAACAGCCTCCGCGCTGGATTCTGCCCAAATCCCAGATGGCCGCGATGTTGGCGCGGCTGTTGCCTATTCCGCCGAAGTGGACGGGCAGCTCCTGACTTTTGAAGTCGCCGATGGCGTTTTCCGAGACAAAGAAACCGGCAGCGAATGGGATATTCTTGGCCGGGCGGTTTCGGGTACACTACAAGGAGCACAACTGACCGAATTGCCTGCCATCAATCATTTCTGGTTTTCGTGGGCAGCTTTTCGCCCGGAAACGCGCATTTACCAGCCTTGAGAGCAGAGATGATGAGCAAAACCCAATTTTTCACATCCACGCGTGGAAAAGTTGCTTTTACAGATAACAACGGCACAGGGCTACCGGTGATTTTCATGCACGGCCTGCCCACCTCGAAAGAACTCTGGATCCCGGTATTGGCGAAATTACCCGCTGAGTGGCGTTTGATCACGTTTGACCTGCTCGACTATGGTGAATCTGAGAAAATCGCACGGGCCACCAATCATAAGGAACGCGCCGACACCCTCGACGAACTGCGCGCTCACCTGGGGTTGGAAAAGTTTGCGCTGGTGGCGCACGATCTGGGTTCATCGGTGGCAGTTGATTACATGGGCAAATATGCCGTACATGTCGACAAGCTGGTATTGATGAGTCCGCCAGTCTATCCCGATTTTGTTGAGCCGTTCATTGTCAAATTGGTGCGCCTGCCAAGGCTGGGCGAGGCGCTGGTGACAGTTATCAAGCCGCTCCTGTTTCGGATTGGCATGGCGCAGGGCATGGTTCACAAAGACAACCTGACCCCCGAGGTTTTGAAAGCTATCTCTGGCGGGTTCAATGGCACGGATGGCAGCGCCGCACTGCTGCGCGCTCTACGCTGGGGACGACCCTTCCATATGTTCGCCGATTACCCGGCCATCATCGCTTCGATTCGCGTCCCGACGTTTGTTGTCCAAGGGCGGCGCGACCCATATATCCCGGAAAGCCAGGTCACACGCTTGCGCGATACCATCCCGGGTTGCAAATTGGTATTCATCGAGGATGGCGCACACTTCCTGCCGCTTGATACACCGCAACAGGTGGCGCGGGAAATCAAAGCTTTCCTGTCCGAGTAATTTGCCCTGCATGCAAAATCGCCGCCTTTTGAGTAAGACGGCGATTTTGCATGCACCACAGGCTAAAAAATCTTGGTTAGTATTTCTTCCACAACTTGTGAGAGTTGCTCTGGTGATGGCAATTCACTCTTGAAGCGGGTGTGCTGGCTGACAACTTCCTGTGCAGGCTCCAGGAATTGTTCTGTTTCCTGCAAGTGTGCCGGATGACTGAGAGTATAGGCAATGCAGAAAGCAGCTTGCTCGTATTCCTCGCGTGCAATCAGGACAAATGTCAAACCAGCCAGCGTATCAAGCATGTCCGGGATCAAATCGGCGATTTTGGCGCACTCCACCGCGCGGGTGTAATGGTATTTGGCAGTGGAAAAATCCTGCATTTGAGCATGAATATGCCCCAGGTTGTTCTCTGCGATACACATACCGCGGTGCAATCCCAGCGCAGCAAACAGGGCGCTGGCTTCATAATAGAGCGGGCGCGCTGCATTCGGGTTTTCCTGCAAACGTTGAATCTCTCCCAGATTGAGTAAAGCCCCGGCCATTGCATGGCAGTCGCTCAGTTCTTTGGCAATCCGCAAACTTTCTTGCAGATATTTCTCCGCCTCGCCATATTGGGCGTTCATGGTAGAAATGGTCCCAAGACGATTGGCCGCAAGCGCCCGCCCACGAATATCGCCAAGTTGGTTGTAAAGCTGGTGGGCTTCGTAAAAATCACGCCGGGCAGAATCGTAATCACCGATCGACATGTTATTCAACCCGCTCAAAATATACAGTCGGGCAGAAACATCTTTGTCTGTTTGTGGGTTTTCTCCCAGGATGGCGCGGGCTTCGGTTAGTTTACCGAGCGCGCTGCGAAAATCACCCTGAGCGCGGTAAATATCGGCCGCCAGGCCCAGCGCAAGTGCCTGCCGACCCAGGTTCTGGCATTTTTTTGCTTGTTGGAATGCAGATTCAAGAATGCGAAGCCCGTCCTGATATTGACCTTTCGCGTTGAGAGTTTCCCCGGCGGTGAGCAAGGCATCTGCCCGGACAAGCAGATCAGCAGGTAGTACTTGTTCCAATTCAGATAAGACAGACGAAAAATCTACTGGATTTTCAGTCTGCTTGAGTTTTTCCAACGTGATTTCAATTGTATTTGCCATAAAGAAAACCTTTTTGTGCGAGATGATCAGGCAGGATGTTGGATCACATTCAGCAATGCTTCGTATTCTTCACGGCAATCACCGCAAATATCAAGGTGTAGCTTGACCAGGGGCATTAATTCGGCCACATCTTCGCCGCGGGCCGCCATTTCAGTGAATTGATCGAGCAAGGCAAAAACATCATCGCAGGTGAGTTCTTCTTCCTGCGTTTTTTCCAGCATACCAAGGATTTTTAAGGCCATCTGCGGGTCACTTGTTTGCGTGACCATATCGTCCGCCAGCGGTAACTGCGGTTTTTTGGAAAACAGGCGTTTGATTATTTCGAAGAGATTCATACCTTAATAACCTTCTGCTTTATAGAAGTCTTTATCTTCCATTCTCTTACCCCTACATTTCTGCAAAGGATGCAAGAACTTCATGTGGCGCCATACCCTCGGCTTCCATGCGGTGTTTCAAACGCAAGCGGGCATCGTGCATCAGTTTATACAGGGCGTTGCGATTCATACCCATTTTTTCAGCGGCTTCTTCGAGCGGCATCCCCTGCATACCAACGGTCATCAGCGCAAGGCGTTGTTTTTCGGTCAATTCTTCCATGATGATGCGATTAATGCGGGTCATCAGGTCATTGCGTTCAGCCATCATTTCAGGACTGGGTTGGTCATCTGCCATTTCGCGCGGGGCAGCGTCCGGGTTGTCGCTCATTTCCATTTCGGGAAGGGGAACATTTCGCCAGCGACGCCGGCGCAGTTCGCCAAGCGCCTGCCGTACCGCGATCTTATGCACCCAGGTAACAAACGCCGAGCGTCCTTCAAAGGAATCCAGATGATCCAGAACGCGCAAAAGGGTTTCCTGGGCAACTTCCTCCGCCAGGGCTTCAAACTCAGGGCTGCTGGGGTCAAGTTTTCCGGCCAATGCATAAGGCAGACCGCGCAAGATCAAATCGCGTAAATCGGCCAGGGCAGGATCACGAAGATCGCCTTCTGCACGCAAATCGGCAAGCCATTGTTCATTGGTACGTTGATTCATGGGCTGGATTATACGTCACTCTCTATCTTTTTTTGAGAACCATCCATCCAGTTCAAAGCGGCGCTTCAGGCGCAGGCGGGCATCGTGGATCATTTTGAAGTAGTCGAACCGCTCCAGTCCCAAATAGCGCGCCACTTCTTCCTTCGGCATCCGGTACATCACCATTGCCCGAATGGCGGTACGCTGGTTTTCGGTCAATTCTTCGCGGAAAATGGTATGTAATCGTTTCAGAAACGGACTAAAAGCCAGGATGGCATGGAAAATCGAGGGTGTCTTGGGCAGAGACCGCACTGGATAAGCCGATTGAAACTTGATTTGGCGGATTTCCAATAGGCCCAACCTCACGGCGATTTTGAGTACCCAGGTTGTAAAAGCGCTCTTACCGTCATAGTTATGCAGGTGGTCTTGGACATAGACCAGAGTATATTGAGTTGTTGTCTCTACTATTTTTGAGAAATCGGGGCTGTCTGGAGGGATTTTGGTAGATAAAATGATAGGCAAACGGCTGGCAAGCAGGTCGCGCAAGTCATCCAGCGCGCGGGCATCATTGGCGCGTAAATCATCCAGCCAATCGGTGTTGGTGCGTTCAGCCATGAACACGATTATAAACGCACAGGTAAGCATTTGCATATCAACCCCATCTGTATTCTAAAAGTGGAGTATCTCATGTTACAAATTCCTGCTATTCCGACCCAACAAATGATAGAAGTCGACCGCGCCATGATGGAAGACTATCACATTGAGTTGATTCAAATGATGGAAAACGCCGGGCGCAACCTGGCTCATCTGGCGCGTGAGCGATTTTTGGCTGGAAACCCACGCGGCAAGCGCGTAACCGTCCTGGCTGGGACAGGCGGCAACGGCGGCGGGGGACTGGTAGCGGCACGGCGTTTGCATAACTGGGGCGCGCAGGTGACGGTTGTCATCACCAAACCCGCCGAAGACTATCGGGGCGTCCCTGCTCATCAACGCGACATCCTTCAACGCATGGGCGTTTGCCTGTGCCAACCGGGCGCAGTACCCCTGCCAGACTGCGACTTGATTCTTGACGCATTGATTGGCTACAGCCTGAGCGGCGCGCCTCGTGGCGAAACGGCGGCCCTGATTGAATGGGCAAATAAACAGCACATCCCCACCCTCAGCCTGGATACCCCTTCGGGGTTGGATACCACCTCCGGGCAGGCGCATCCACCCACCATCCGCGCCGTCGCGACCCTGACTTTGGCTCTACCCAAAACCGGGTTGCTTATACGCGAATCCGCGCCCTATGTGGGCGAACTTTACCTGGCAGATATCAGCGTTCCACCGGAACTGTATGAAATGATGGGGCTTGTGGTTCCACCGCTGTTTAGCGAAACCGACATTATTCGAGTGCATTAACAATGAAAACCGATTCGCGCGATTTCAGCAAACAAATTGCCTTGATTGCCTGGGTATTGCTTTTAGTAGGCTACTGGTGGTACACCTCTGCCAATAACCTGACGCCTATGCAAACCATGCAAGCGCTGGTACGTTTTGTCTCTGAAAGCCCGTATGGATTCCCGATTTATGTGCTGGTGTACATGATTCGACCGGTGTTCCTGTTCCCCGCCACGCTGGTGACGATGACTGCCACCTATCTTTATGGCCCGGTTCAGGGCATTGCTTACGCCCTGGTCGCAAGCAATCTCTCCACCTTGGTGGCTTACCTGATTGGGCGTTTTTTCGGTAGCAGCTTCCTGAGAAATATCGAGCAAAACAAAACGGTCGGCCGCTATGCCGACCGCCTGCGCCACGAGAGTTTCCAGACAACAATGGTCTTGCGCTTCCTGTTCCTGCCCTATGACCTGGTCAGTTACTTTTCGGGCTTGCTGAACATCGACTTGCGCTGGTTCATGCTAGCGACGGTATTGGGAAGTATTCCCGGTACCATTTCATTTGGTCTATTGGGCGCATCCATCCAGGGCGATTTTGCCACCCAAAGCGTTTCACTCAACCCCTGGGCGCTGGCGCTCTCTGCTCTGATGTTCGCTTTCAGCATCGTCATGTATCGCATTGTCCGAAAACGCGAAGTAGCGCGACATTAATGTCGCACCACCGCCTTACCCACTCGGAAATGCCTTTTTGAACTCAATCAGTGCTTTTTGCCCGTTACGTTCCAAGCGTTTGTAAAACAAATCCCGTTCCTGATTACGGTAATCGAGCCGCTCCACGCGAAAGCCTGCCAGTCGTTCCCCGGCTTTGCGCCGCGCCGGAACCTGAGAAAAGTACTCGATGGCATTTTCCACGCTGTGGGCGTCCGTCCAGTCCGATTTATACAGAATCAGGCCAGAGCGGGCAAAGATCCAGGTCATGTTGGGCATCGAACCATAAGCAAGATGACAGGCCCCATCAAGGGCATCAACCAAAATCGGGCGGGTCACGCCCAGTTCATCCCGCAGCAGGCGCGCATGGCGAAATTTCTGCTCCATAGAAGCCAGGTGCGGCACGTTTTCACCGGGGTGTGCCTCGTGGGTGTAGATAAAAATCGAGCCGACATCCTGCTCTGCAAATTTCTCAGCAAGCGCATTCATAGCTGGCGCCGCCAGCCCGCAGTAGGGTCAGGTAAAACTGCCAAACTCCACAATGGTATAAGCATGTTGTTTCAGGAGTTCCCCCAGACGTGTTTCCGCTTCGTTCAACTGCCACAGCGGAAAATCTGGCGCCATAGTGCCAGTCTTGGGGCTAGAATCGAAATTGAGGCATGGCTCAAATTTTTCGGGGACAAAACTATCGTAGTTATAGCGCGGCACAAGGTCGGTCATTTCTTAATCCGATCAAACATCATCCCAATAACATCTTGATGATGGTGAAGCAGTTCAGGGTCAGATTCAAACCCTGCTTGCTCATCCAATGTTTGGACGGCCTGTTTGAGAAAATGTAGATTGGGCTTGGCCGGATCAACTTCGTTTTCCTTGAAGACCTGGGTAATTAATTGGGACAGCGCATCATCTACATTAGTGGAGTGGCCCAAACGGCGTTCCACAAAAGCGTGGTTGGTGGCAAAAAAACAAGCCACCACGCCATCGACCACTTCCTGTGGTGTTAATGACTCTTTTTCAAGCAATTCCTGAATGATTTGTGAATGTTCGTTCATGATACCGCCTTTCTGATTGATAATCATTCCTTTAACCAGATGTAATCATAACCTTTATTCTTACCCCGCTTGAGAAAGGAAAGCCATGAATTTTGAAATCTTTCCCACTTCCCCGGCCCTGATTGGACGCGCCGCGGAACAGTTCATAAAAACCGCAGCTCAGTCCATCCAAGAGCACGGACATTTCTCCGTCGCCCTTTCCGGCGGCAGCACTCCGCGCATTCTGTATGCTCGCCTGGCAACCCTGCCAGTCCCCTGGCAAAACATCCATCTCTTTTGGGGCGACGAACGCTGTGTCCCGCCCAACCACTCATACAGCAACTACCTCATGACCGTCGAGAACCTGTTGGATCACATCGCCATCCCGCCCGAAAACATTCACCGCATTCCCGGCGAACTGCCCCCCGAACAGGCCGCCGAAGCCTACGAACAGGATTTGCGCGCCTTCTTTGGGACTTCCCCGCGCTTCGACCTGGTTTTGTTGGGCATGGGCGATGATGGGCATACCGCCTCGCTTTTTCCAGGTTCGCCAGCCCTGGCCGAATCCGCCCGCTGGGCGGTTGCGACGGAACATACCATCCCACCCTTGCCTCTCGTTCCGCGAGTGACTCTCACCTTTGGGGTTCTGAACGCTGCCCGCCGGGTGATTTTCATCGTTACCGGCGTGGGAAAAGCTGAAAAATTGGCGCAAATTCAGGGTGGTGAAAATTCACTCCCGGCTGCTCAGATCCAGCCTACCGATGGGGAGCTGCTGTGGATTGTGGATGAATCTGCCGCAGGGAATCTCAAAAGACAGACAAAATGAAAAACTTTCTGACCTTATGTTTCACTAAGCCGATTGTTAAGCGCGCCATCTTGACTGCCTTGCTGGTTGGAGCGCTTTTAATTGCCATTAATCACGGTGATGCCATCTTGCGCGGCGAAATGAATACGGAACGCTGGCTCAAAGCCGGTCTGACCTTTCTTGTTCCCTATCTGGTTTCGACGGTTTCCAGTGCATCAACTTTATTGAGTGTCCAAAAGAAAAAAGGGTGAAGGTAAGAAAACTTCTATTGGATTCATCCTAATAGTAACTTTGCTTTTCAGGATAACCGCATGATAAATAAAAAAAATGCTGCTGGCTGGCGACATCGGTGGAACAAAGACGGTTGTTGCTCTCTACTCACAAGAGAGCGAGCTGCCAGCGATAATCAAAAAATCGCACTTTGCCAGCCAAAACTACGCTTCGCTGGAGGAGGTGATTGCCAAATTCCTTGCCAGCGAAGCTATTACAGTCGCGCGCGCCAGTTTTGGCATCGCCGGCCCGGTCGTGGAGGGCGTTGCCCGCACAACCAACCTGCCCTGGGTGGTCGACGCGCAAGCAACTTCAGCACAAATTCAAGCGCCAGTACGGGTTTTGAATGATTTGGCCGCGATTGCCCATGCCATTCCGTTCTTACCTTCATCTGACAAAGAAACTCTTAATGCTGGAAAACCCGCCGCACGCGGCAACCTGGCTGTGGTTGCGCCTGGCACAGGTTTGGGAGAAGCGTTTTTAACTTCATCAGGCAATCGCTATCATGTCCACGCGTCAGAAGGCGGTCACGCCTCATTTTCACCCGCCAATCGCCTTCAGGCGGAACTACTCGTATTCCTGCAAGAGCGATTCGGTCATGTCAGTTTTGAAAGGGTTTGTTCAGGCAGTGGAATCCCCAATCTTTACTCTTTCTTGAAAGAAACCCAAAAGTACCCTGAACCAGCATGGCTGGCAGAATTGCTAGCCCAAACAGACGACCCAACCCCGTTGATTGTGAAAATAGGCGTAGAGTCCCGCGCTGAAATTAGTGTCGCAACGCTGGATTTATTTGCTGAAATTTTAGCAAACGAGGCAGCAAACATGGCGCTGAAAATCCTCGCTACGGGTGGCGTATACCTTGCAGGCGGCATGCCGGGGCGCATACTATCTTTCTTGCGCAAGCCACAATTTCTGCAATCATTCATGCACAAAGGAAGATTTTCGGAAATGCTCAAAAACATGCCGGTTCAGGTTGTTATAAATCCCGAATCCGCGCTATTCGGTGCCGCCTGTCATGGCTTTGAGCCTGAAAACTTCGATGATTAATGGAGACCTTATGAGCATGCAAAATCGTGTTGTCATAATTACTGGCGCAACCGGCGGGCTGGGACGGATTGCGGCACAAAAGTTCGCCGAACAGGGCGCGAGGTTGGTTTTGGTTGGCACGAACGCTGAAACACTGAACCAAATTGCCCAAACGCTAAACTTGCCCGATGAGCGTATTCTGCTCCACATTGCGGACGTGAGCGACCCAGCTGGCGCTTTTTCTCTCGCTGAACTTGCACGCGAAAAGTTCAGGCAGGTGGATATTCTCCTGCATCTGGTTGGCGGTTGGAGTGGCGGGAAACCGGTTGTGGATTTGGATGATCAGGATATGAAAAATATGCTTCAACAACATCTGTGGACAACCTATTATCTGGCGCAAGCCATTATCCCGCTGATGCGCGCCAATCGTTGGGGACGCATCCTGGCTGTCTCTTCACCTTTTGCCTCGCGTCCGGCAGCCAACCTTGCCCCATATGCGATTGCCAAAGCCGCGCAGGATGCATTGATATTAACCATAGCTCAAGAAGAGAAAGAGCATGGACTGACCGCCAACCTGGTGCTGGTTAGGACAATTGACACAGAACATGCTCGTGAAACGCAACCAACGCCCAAAAATGCCAGTTGGACCACGCCGGAAGAAATTATCGCTACCTTTCTGCACCTATGCTCCGACGAAGCAGGCATGATTAATGGCGCGCGCATTCCACTTTTTGGAAGTTCTTAGGGATGGTCCCGATGAAGGCTAAAAAAGTTGCTCTTGTAATCGTCGATATCAGCGGCTACACCCACTTTATCCGCACCCAAAAGATGAGCGCCCTGCACGCGGAAGAAATCATCTTTGAACTGCTCGAAGCCGTGATTGATAAAGCCGAGCACCCGCTCACGCTCAACAAACTCGAAGGAGATGCCCTTTTTCTCTATGCCGAAGTTCAGGAAAAAGAAACGGCAAAAGCCGCCCGCGACGTAGCAAAACAAGTACAGGGATTTTTCAACGCCTTTTACAAACGCGCCAAAGCTCTGACCGAAGAACGCGCCGAATGCGGCTGTAACGCCTGCCAGCGCGTACATGACTTGCGTCTAAAAGTGCTTTTACATTTTGGCGAAGCCATCTTTAGACAAATCCGCCAGTTTGAAGAACTGGCAGGTGAAGATGTCATTGCCATTCACCGCCTGCTGAAAAATTCCGTGCCAAGTCGTGAATATATCTTGATGACCGATGCCTTTTATCGCCTGGCAGGTAATTTATCTGGCATGGTGCATACAGAAGGTGAAGAAGCCTATGAAGATATGGGCACAATCAAAGTGCATGTCTTTCACGCCAGGTCTGCAGAAGTTTCGAAAAACATGATTCATCCCATCTCATTTTCTCCTGGGAATTCCTAAAAAACAAGTTCAACATTCATAGCGCAGCCGCTTCGCGGGCCGCAGCCAAAGGTTGCTATGATTTGCGCCGATAGCGCAAATCCTGCGCCATAATACGATAAGGAGCATTTATGACACTCACCCATATGCAAATTAAAGAACTGCTCGATGAGAATCTGAAGCACGAATGTGAAGGCATTGGCCCCGACAAAGTCTGTGTGCGAATCGCCGCAATAGGCGAGTTGCCGACACGCTTTGGCGATTTTCATATTTTTGCCTTTTACAACAATCGTGATGATAAGGAACACGCTGCCATCGTGCGCGGCGACGTGACCAACGCTGAAAATGTGCCTGTGCGCGTTCACTCCGAATGCCTGACCGGCGACGCCATCGGTTCCCTGCGCTGTGATTGCCGTGACCAACTCAAAGCCGCGCTCAAGCAAATTGGACAAATGGAACAAGGTATTTTGCTCTATATGCGCCAGGAAGGGCGTGGGATTGGATTGGTTAACAAAATCCGCGCCTATGGCTTGCAAGATCATGGTTATGACACTGTAGAAGCCAACCTTGCCCTGGGATTCCGCGACGACGAGCGCGAATACAGCGTTGCCGCCCACATGCTCTATTCGCTGAAAGTCAAGTCTATCCAACTGATGACCAACAACCCGCGCAAGATAGAAAACCTGACCCAGCACGGCATTGCCGTCAACGGGCGCATCCCTGTTGTCATCCCGCCCAACCCGCATAACGAATTCTACCTGCGCACCAAGGCTGAGAAATCCGGCCACATGCTCGACAACCTCGGGAAGCTGCATCTGCAGGAACAAGGCGACCGTCCTCTGCTTGAGGGGATGAACCCTGAACAGTTTGCACAACTTAGTCAAGAATAAAATCACGCTCTCCATCCAACAAAAATCCATCCAAACCATCTGTTTTCTCGCCGCAGACGCTGTCCAGGCCCGCGTCGTCTCCTTTCCCAGTTGGGAGTTATAAAAAACAAACTTCCAAATGATGCGCGCGTCCGGGTTGCCATCGAAGCCGCCACATCGCTTGGCTGGCAAAAATATGTTGGTCTGGATGGCGCAATTATCGGTATTGACCACTTTGGGGCATCTGCTCCTGCGGTCACCCTGTACGAAAAGTTTGGCATTGCCACCCAGCGCGTTGTGGACGAAGCCCTGCGCCTGCTAAATAAGAAAGGCAAATAATATGACCACGTTGCACACAGTCCAAACTCTTGGGCAATCCATCTGGCTCGACAATATCCGCCGCGCCTTAATCAACAGCGGCGAACTGGCGACCCTGATTGAAAAAGGCATTACCGGCGTCACATCCAACCCGACAATTTTCGAAAAAGCCATTGCCGGCAGCTCGGACTACGATTCAGCCATGCGCCCGCTGATTGAAGCAGGCAAAAACCCGGCAGAAATCTACGACACTCTATCCATTGAAGACATTGGGCAGACCGCCGACCTGCTATTGCCCATCTACCAGCGCAGCAAATTCAAAGACGGGTTTGTAAGCCTGGAGGTCAGCCCGGAATTGGCGAGCGACACTGACGCCACCGTCCGCGAAGCACGCCGCCTGTTTTCCGAACTGGCGCGCCCAAATGTGATGATTAAAGTCCCGGCCACTCCTGCCGGGATTCCAGCCATCCAAACTTTGATAAGCGAGGGCATTAATGTCAACGTCACGCTGATATTTTCCATCGAACAATATCGCCTTGTCGCCGAAGCCTACCTGGCCGGCCTGGAAAAATACGCCGAGACTTACGACGACCTGGCGCGGGTTTCCTCGGTTGCATCTTTTTTCATCAGCCGTGTCGATTCGGCAATTGACCCGGTACTGGCCCAAATTGGTCATAACCAGACGCCGCATACCGACCTGCAAGGCAAAATCGCCATAGCCAACGCCCGCGCCGCCTATGGCGAATTTCTGCAAATTTTTTCGGGCGCGCGCTGGGAAAAACTGGCCGCCAGGGGCGCCTACCGTCAGCGCCCGCTATGGGCCAGCACCGGCACCAAAAACCCGCTTTATCTCGATACGCTCTACGTGGACGAACTTATCGGCACAGACACCGTCAACACCGTTCCGCCCGCCACCCTGCAAGCTTTTCTTGAGCGCGGACAAACAACTGTAACGATTACCCCGGATAGCATTGCCCAAGCGCGCGAATCTCTTGCGCACCTTGCGCAGCACCAAATTAACTTGAATATTTACACGCAAAAGCTGATGGATGAAGGGGTTGCCGCCTTTGAAAAATCCTTCCAAACCCTTTTAATGAGCATTTCCCAAAAGCGGCAGGAAATACTGGCAAGCAAAACCCGCCTGAAAATGAGCCTGGGCGCTTACAACCAGACGGTAATGGCAGCCCTCAACCAACTCCGCGATTCACAGGTAATGAGCCGAATTTGGGCGCATGATTACAAGGTCTGGAAATCCAGCCCGACCGAAATCACCAACCGCCTGGGCTGGCTGCACGCTCCTGAAGCTATGCGTGAGCAGATTGGGCAGTTAACCAGCCTGATACAGATACTCAAGAACGAGGGTTTTGAGCAAGCCCTGCTGCTTGGCATGGGCGGTTCGAGCCTGGCGCCTGAAGTGTTCAGCAAAATTTTTGCTGAGAGTGAAAAAGGCTTGACAAAGGGTTTATCTGTTTTGGATAGTACCGACCCGCAGGCGGTTCTGGCGGTAGAAAAATCGCTCAATATGGAAAAGACCCTGTTTGTCGTCTCAACCAAATCAGGCGGCACAGTCGAAACCTTTTCGTTTTTCAAACACTTTTACAACCGGGTTGCTGCAAAAGTCGGCGCAGACCAGGTTGGCAGGCACTTTATTGCCATCACCGACCCAGATAGCGGGCTGACGGATGTCGCCGCGCAATATAACTTCCGCGCTACCTTCTTGAACGACCCCAACATCGGCGGACGCTACTCTGCATTGACCTGGTTCGGGCTGCTGCCTGCCGCGCTGGTTGGCGTGGATGTGGAACGGCTGCTCGAAAATGCCCTGGTAATGACCTGCAATTGCGAAAGTTGTAACTGCCCGGTGGACGGTGATAACCTGGCCGGTCAGCTGGGCGTAGCAATGGGCGAACTCGCCAGGGCTGGACGAGACAAATTGACCTTCGTCATCTCGCCAAAAATCGCCAGTTTTGGCGATTGGGTCGAACAACTGATTGCTGAAAGTACCGGTAAGGAAGGCAAAGGCATCCTGCCGGTGGTGAGTGAACCGCTTGGCGCGCCAGATGTCTATGGAGATGACCGCGTATTTGTTCACATTCAATTGACGGGAGACACCAGTTCGGACGAATTCATGCAAGCGCTGGAAAACGCAGGTCATCCCGTCATCCGCCTGTTCCTGGAAAACGAATACGATCTGGGCGGACAGTTTTTCCTGTGGGAGATGGCAACCGCCGTGGCAGGGGCGCGCCTGAATATCAATCCCTTCGACCAGCCCAATGTTGAAGCCGCAAAAATCCTGGCGCGCAGCATGGTAGCGGAATTCATTCAAAAAGGCACCCTCCCACAAGCGGAATCTGCATCCTTGAATGCCAAATCGCTCGAAAACTTCCTGGAAAACGCGCAACCTGGCGCTTATATCGCCATCCAAGCCTACATCCAACCGACTGCTGAGAGTGAACGCGCCTTGCAATCCCTGCGTCTGCGCCTGCGCAACCAAACCAAACTGGCAACCACACTCGGCTACGGGCCACGCTTCCTACATTCCACCGGTCAACTGCATAAGGGCGACGCAGGCAGGGGATTGTTCATCCAATTCTCCACAAGCGCCAGTGACGATGTCATCATCCCAGATGAAGCTGGAAAATCTGCCTGGAAACTGACCTTCGGCGCATTGAAAGCCGCCCAGGCCTTGGGCGATGCTCAGGCTTTGCGAGATGCCGGGCGCGCTGTTATTCACTTCCACCTCGGCGCGGATGCGTTGGCAGGTCTGAAAAAAATACAGACCTGAAAGCAACCCCTCTTTCAACAGGCTTCTCTATGACCCTTATCGATTTTGGACGCGCAATTTGTAGCAACCTGCTAACGGCAGAGTCTCGTGAATGGTTGGTTACCAACGGGATTGGTGGATATGCATCCGGCACAATCGCCAACTTGCTGACCCGGCGCTATCATGGATTATTGGTTGCGGCGCTCAACCCACCTCTTGGACGCACAGTTCTAGCTGCCAAGCTGGACGAAACCATCATCTACAATGATCATACCTACCATCTCTTCACCAATCGCTGGCTGAACGGTGTTGTCGATCCACATGGCTATCGTCATATCGAACGATTTCGGCTTGAAGGCAGCATACCGGTTTGGACATTTTCGCTCTCAGATGCCCTGCTCGAAAAATGGATATGGATGCAGCCAGGCGCCAATACCACCTACATTCACTATCGCCTGTTGCGTGCCAGCGCTCCTCTGGAAATCAACAGCAAAATGCTCGTTAACTACCGCGATTTCCACGCTGAAACCAAAGCAGCTGACTTGCGGATGGATGTACGCCGCATTGAAAACGGCTTGCGGGTTGAAGCCGTTGAGCAAACCATTCCTTTTTACCTCTTCAGCCCAAACACCAAAATCGAAATCAAAAACGAATGGTATCGCGGATTCTCCTTGGCCACAGAACAATATCGTGGATTTGCAGGCATAGACGACCACCTGAACGCCGGCGATTTTTGCCAGGTTCTTTACTCTGGGGACACCCTGACCATCATTATCAGCACCGACTCAGACCCAAATCTGGACGGTAAATCGGCCCTGGCAGAACGCCAAACTTACGAAACCAGCATCGCCGCCCGCGTCCCCGAACTCCCCGTTGAACTTGCGCTGGCCGCCGACCAATTCATCATCCGCCGCGCTGCCCCGAAAGACGGAACAGGCGGTCACTCCATCATGGCGGGCTATCCTTGGTTCGGCGACTGGGGGCGTGATACCATGATCAGCCTGCCTGGATTGACGCTTGCCACCGGCAGGCCTGAAATTGCGCGCAGCATTTTGCGCACCTTTTCCCGCTTTGTAGATCAGGGCATGTTACCCAACCGCTTCCCCGATTATGGGGAAACACCCGAATACAATACCGTCGATGCAACCCTGTGGTACTTTGAAGCCATCCGCGCCTATTATGCCGCCACCGGCGATACCACCTTGCTCCAGGAACTCTTGCCCATCCTTCAAGACATCATCGGCTGGCATGAGCGCGGCACGCGCTACCAGATCCATCGTGACCCTGCGGATGGCTTGCTTTACGCAGGCGAACCTGGCGTCCAATTAACCTGGATGGATGCGAAATGGGGCGATTGGGTTGTCACGCCGCGCATTGGCAAACCCGTTGAAATTAACGCTCTGTGGTACAACGCCCTGCACAGCCTGGTCAGCTTTTGCGAGGTTCTTAACAAGCCAGCAAACCACTACGGCCAACTTGCCGATCATGCCAAAACTGGCTTTGAACGTTTCTGGGACAAAGAAACCGGATACTGTTTCGATGTGATCGATACGCCTTTTGGTAATGACTCTGCCCTTCGCCCGAACCAATTGTTCGCCGTTTCGCTGCATCACAGTCCCCTAAGTGCTGAGCGTCAAAAAGCCGTTGTCGATGTCTGCGCCCGCCAATTACTTACCTCGCACGGGTTACGCAGCCTGGGCCCAAACGAAACCGGTTATATCGGCGTTTACGGCGGCGACGCGCAAAAGCGCGACGGCTCCTACCACCAGGGCACAGTTTGGGGTTGGCTGATAGGCCCATTTGCCAGCGCCCACTTGAAAGTCTATGCCAACCCCAAAACCACCCGCACCTTCATCGAACCATTTTTCCGTCACTTGGCCGAGCACGGGTTGGGAAGCATCAGTGAGATTTTCGATGGCGACCCGCCCTTCACTCCGCGCGGGTGTATTGCGCAGGCATGGAGCGTAGCTGAAATCATCCGTGTCTGGCATGAAACACAATCATAATGGAGAATAAATATGGAAGACACCCCAGAATCCTTTGAAGCCTTCAAGAAATCATTCTACTACGGCTCCCGCTCTGACATGAACTTTAAGTTCCTTGCGGATATGTCTGACGAGGAAGCTGGTGCATTTTTCCAGAAACTGCTGTGGAAAATGGGTGATGCCCTCAATGATGGCGATTTTTCGCGCGTCACCGAACACATCATCCGGGCCCAGGCCAGGGTCTACAACCAGCCGGGAAGATTTGTTTACGAAGATGCCCCGTTTTGCACTTTACGTGCACCGCTGACCCAACTTCGCTTGGGTCTGATGTCATCCAGCGGACATTTTGTCGAAGGCGACGATCCCCAGCCCTTTGGCATCGAAAATATGTCGCAGCAGGAAGCCGAAGCACGAATTATGGATTTCATCAAAACAGATGCACAGTTATCTACAATCCCAATGAATACTCCAACTGGCAAACTTCGCACCCGCCACGGTGGCTATGATGTGCGCGGCTCACAGGCCGACCCAAATACGAACTTTCCGTTGGATCGTTTGCGCGAGTTGCAGGCAGAGGGCGCACTTGGTGAACTCGCTGAAAATGCCTATTCTTTTATAGGCGCAACTTCGCAACTCAAACTGCGCAACCAGATTGCGCCCGTTTGGTTGGAACAGTTCAAAGCCGAGGGGATTGACGCACTCCTGCTGGTGCCAGTCTGACCGGTTTGTCACGTGTCCGTTGGACACGTTGCGCGGGTGATGGAAGCGGGCGGGATTCCGACAGTTGTAGTTGGCATCTCTGCTTTTCGGGAACGGCTGCGGGCTATGAACCTGCCGCGCACTCTGATTACGCCCTTCCCAATGGGGCGCACCCTGGGCGCACCGGGGGATGTCGACACCCAGATGCGGCTGATTAAAGCAGCGCTCAACTTGCTCGAAACCGCCCAAAGTGCAGGCGAAATGGTGGATTTTACAGGACAATATCGTCTATAAATTCTTGTCCGCCATGCAAATATCAACAGCCAACCCCCACATCGTTGCGCGGGAGAAAGAAGTCAGCGTGAAACCGGCCTTCTGGATTGCGTTTCGCGTGTCAATGGGGCGGCAATCTACATAAGCGGGAAAGTGTTCGTGAAACCAGCCATAGACACGCTGCGAGAAAGGTTTTTGTTGGTCATACGCCAGGGCAACGACGCCAAGCCGCCCGGCAGAAGCAAGCAGAAAGCTACAATGCGTCAGTATCTGCGGAATGTCTGGCGTATCAAACAATTCCAGCGTAAATGAGAGAAAAACCACATCAAAACTCCCCGCCTGGAAAGGCGGAAAAAGAGCGTTGCCACGCACCAGGGATATACGAGGCAACGCTCTTTCTGTTTTTAATTTGGCTTGCGCAACGCTCAACATACCGGCAGAAATATCAAGCCCGATAACAAAGGATGCCCGGGTTGAAAGTGCGTGCAAGGCGTTGCCTGTACCCGGGCCAATTTCCAGGACGCGCTCACTGCCGCAAAGGTTCAGCGCATCAAGGCTGGACTGGGTAAGCGGCCATTCGCTTTTGACGGAGAGCCAATCATACCAGCGGCTTAACCGGTCATAAGAGCGGATGGCCTGTTGTTCTGAATGCAAAACCCTATCGCTGGGCATGTTTCATCAATCCACACAACCCAGCCGCCATTCATGACCGGCGCGGGCCAGGAGTTGGTCGGCTTCGGCTGGCCCCCATGCGCCACGCGGATAGGTGACCAACGGCGGCAGATTTTGCGCCTCCCAGCCCCGGACTACCGAGTCAATCACCTTCCAGGAGGCTTCAATGCCATCCGAGCGGGTGAACAGCGCGGCATCTCCTTTGAGGGCTTCAAGCAGTAAGCGCTCGTAGGCTTCGGGCAGACTGCGGTCTTTGAACGAGTCGCGGTAGTGGAAATCCATATCCACCGAGCGTAGTTCCTGGTCTGAATCGGGGACTTTGGCCTGGAATCCCAGGTGAATGCCTTCATCCGGCTGGATGCAGAGCGAAATCAAGTTGGGGGTCAGGCGCGCGTCTTCGGGCAAGTTAAACATCAAGTGCGGTGGGCGCTGAAACTCGATGATGATTTCGGTCGTCTTACGTTTTAGGGCTTTGCCAGAGCGCAGGTAAAACGGGACACCTTTCCAGCGCCAGTTATCCACAAAGAGTTTGAGCGCGGCGTAGGTCGGGGTTTGCGAATCAGGGGCGACGCCCTTGGCGGCGCGGTAATCGTCATACTGGGCGCGAACGGTGTCGTTCAAGTCAATCGGGCGGATGCTCTGGAAGACCTTGACCTTCTCGTTGCGAACAGCATCTGCCTCGAAGGAAGCGGGCGGTTCCATTGCCACCAGCGCCAGCAGTTGGAACAGGTGATTCTGGAACATATCGCGCACAACGCCCGATTTGTCGTAATACCCGGCCCGCCCGCCCACATCCACGCTTTCGGCTACGGTGATTTGAACATTGCTGACATAACGCCGATTCCAGACCGGTTCGAAAATTGCATTGGCGAAACGGAAAAAAAGGATGTTTTGGGATGTTTCTTTGCCGAGATAATGGTCAATACGGTACACCTGCCGCTCATCGAAGGCGGCATGAACAGCGCGGTTGAGTTCCTGCGCAGAAGCCAGGTCGCGCCCGAAGGGTTTTTCGATGATAATGCGCCGCCAGGAGCCAAAGGTTTCATCATCGCGCGACATACCGGCCTCGCCAAGATGTCCGGCAATCGGGCCGTAAAACTCAGGGGCGGTGGCGAGGTAATACAGCCGATTGGATGGCCCATCTTCCAGGGTGTGGAGATAGGAATCCAACTTGAAATAGGCATCCGCCTGACCGAAATTCCCGGCGAAGTAGTGCAGTCTTTCGGCAAATTGTTCCCACACAGCAGGGTCGAAGGTTTTCGGGCTGAATTGGGCCACTCCCTCGCGCAGGTGTTCTCGGAAAGCCTCATCTGCATATTCACGGCGAGCAAAGCCGACAACGTTGGCGCACTCAGAGAGCCAGCCTTTTTTGAAATTATTGTAGAGCGCCGGGATGAGTTTGCGCCAGGTCAGGTCGCCGGAAGCGCCAAAAATGACGATGCTGGTTGATTCGCAAGTCTCGCTCATTATTCCGCCTTTTTGACGGCGTGCCCGCCGAACTGGTTACGCATGGCAGCCAGCAGTTTGGCGGCGTAACTTTCATCCTGGCGGCTGACAAAACGCTGTTGCAGCGAGAGTGTAATTACCGGGGCAGGCACATCCAGGTCAACCGCTTCAAAGACAGTCCAGCGCCCCTCGCCAGAATCGGACACATACCCGGCGATTTCGCTTAAATCCTGGTCGCCTTTGAGCGCCTCGGCGGTCAGGTCGAGCAGCCACGAGCGCACCACACTGCCCACCCGCCAGATTTCGGCCACCTGGTGCAGGTCGAGCGCGAAGTCTTTTTTGGCGTGCATGATTTCAAAGCCCTCGGCATAGGCCTGCATCAAGCCATATTCGATGCCGTTATGCACCATTTTGACGAAGTGCCCCGCGCCCACGCCACCGACATGACCCCAGCCTTTGTCCGCTGCCGGAGCGAGTGTCTCAAAAATCGGACTCAGCCGTGAGACGGCTTCCGTTTCACCGCCGACCATCAGGCTGTAGCCTTCCTTCAACCCCCACACTCCGCCGCTTGTGCCGACATCCACATAATGAATGCCCTTTTCTTTGAGCGCGGCGGCGCGGCAAATGTCATCCTTGTAAAAAGTATTGCCGCCATCAATAACGGTATCCCCCGGCGAGAGCAACACTGCCAGTTCGTCAATAACTGCTTCGGTTGGCGCGCCTGCCGGAACCATGACCCACACCGCGCGCGGCGCGGGCAGGGCAGCAACTGCATCGACGAGAGTCCCTGCCGCCACCAAGCCAACTTCTGCCGCCAGGCTTTGGGCGGATTCAAATGAGCGGTCTGTGCCGACCACACGGTGCCCGCCGTTGATTAATCTGCGCGCCATGTTCGCGCCCATTTTTCCTAAACCGACAATGGCAATATCCATGAGAAATCTCCTATTATTCGAATTTGTGTGTCCAACTTACAGATGGAGTTCGGTGGCGATTAATTACTCTGTGAGCCAGATTCGCAACACGCCGCCTTGCTCACCCAAGCCAAACGCCAGCCCGCTGCCTGCCAACGATACTCCAGCCAGATTGGTTGAGAGTCGGCTGCCAAGTTCAGCGCGCCAAACTTGCCGTAGCGCACCGCCATCAAACGCAATCAGGGCAAGCGAATGCTGTGATTGCTCCGGGACAAGCAATTCCAGAATGCCGTCAGCATTCACACCAAACGCCAGGGCAGAATCCAGGTTGTGTGAATAAATTTGGTGAGTGCTGTACCCCCGCCAATTCGGCGCGGCGGATCAATTGACCGCTTTCAAGTGCGAATAGTTCTATCACACCGCCGATATGCGGGGTGCGCACAACAGCGATTTGCACTTCGCCGTCTGGTAGGAACGCCCAACTGCCAATTGATGCCGCCAGCGGAAGCCCTGCCCAATTGGCGTGCTGGCTGCCATCAGAGAGCCATCTTCGCTATATAGGACCAGCCGTGCCCCATCCTGGCTGTTACTTTGGGTGACAATAATTTCGCGTGTGCCATCATCATTCGGGTCTGCCCAGAGTGGGGCAATCCCCTCAATCACATCGCCGCCCTGCGCGGTAATTTCGGTGATTTGCGGTGGGAGTGTTTGTGTATTCACCAGAGTGATGCCAGTTGCTTCCAGGTCATCGCCCAAAACGGCATGGGGATAGTCGCGAGTTGGTTCGGAAAGAAAGAGCAATCGCCCCGATTCATCCATTAGCAGGCACGCGTCTGGCAGGGCGTTGACAGACAACGGGGATTGTCCCTCGAGGTTGAGTTGCCCATCGTTACCGATAAATGCCAAACGTTCATCGGGTAGCAAGATAGGGGCTGTGAGTGGGGATGCCCTGGAGTTGGGGGGAGCAAATAGGCGTTTTCGCCGCTGATAACCAATGTCGGGAGCATTCCCACCGGAAGCGTGGTCGCTGTTTCGAGCACTTCTTCCCAGCCGCTGGAATCGATGCGAAAAACTTGTACCTGACCATCTTCGAGCGCGACAGCCCAAAGACTGCCCGCTCTCCAAGGCGCAGCCCCCCCCACAGCGGCTTGCCCTGCAAGGGGACTCCAAATCCGTCATCAGGCAACCAGCCCGAGCCACCAAGCCGACGGTTGCCATCCGGCTGCGGATAAGTGAATGCCTGCGTTGGCGCGGCTGGGGAAATGGAAAGCGGCGTTCCGGCGAAATCGGTTGCGGGGCGGCAATCGGCGCGCAAGCGGAGAACGGCAAAAGGGTGAGAAAAATTCCATGCCTTCTGAAAAAATGTGTTGTTTTCATAAAGGTATGGAAGGTTGTAAATTGTGATTTCTTATCAGGTGGGGTAAAAAGCTGTTAGCGCTGGGGGTTCAATACAGGTTGGTAGTTTGGCATGACCGCAATTTTTCGAGAAGATTCCATGCTTTGGTTTGTGCTATTTATTTCTTTGCTTTATCAATGTATCTACTTTGTTGGTTAGGGCTTTCACGCCCTTGTTTGCGACCAACCCTGTGCCTCGAATCGATGCAGGCATCGTGATATGAAGTAGATTATCCAGGGACTTGCGCCCATCTTTATAGCGATAGATGAGATGGTAGGTTTCTTGCTGTACGCTGTCAACAGCATGGCGGATTGGGGAGAGCGTAGCCCCGTGGATTTGCCGCCAAACTATGTTAAGCCGGCCCGGGGTAAAATGCGCAACGGGTGAGTGGTGCCCAAAGTGATACTCGCCAAGGTAGCGGTCCAGCATGGTCTGGTTGAAGGCATCTCCTAACATTTCATTAAGCGTCAGAAAGGAGTATCTCATTGCCACGTTCAAACGCCCATCAGTTACCAACCGGCGTACTGAGACGGAGATAGATACGCGCAAAACGCCAAACCGGGCTCCTTGAGTGACCGCGCGGCGGACGTAGTCGTGGTCTTCAGATAAATACAATGCTTCGTCAAACCCGCCAATGTTTACGTGTGTTTGCTTGCGACTTAAGATGCAGAAACCTGGGGCATGTGGTTTGAATGGTTGCGTGGCTTGAATAAATACGTTGGCAGCATGGTGGAAAATGGCGTCGGTCAGGTTGCCTCCCAAAGGCTGAACCGAACAGGTTGCAACATCCAGTTTTCGGCGGTTGAATTCATCCAGAGCGCATGCCAAAAAATCAGGTTTCGGGAGCACGTCGGCGTCGAGGAATATGAGGATATCGCCTAGTGCAACTTCGGCGCCAGCATTGCGCCCGCAGGCGGGCCTGCCGCCTGGTACTACCCGGCACCCAGCTTGAAGAGCAATTGCAACGGTTTGGTCAGATGAGCCGGCATCGGCAACAATTACTTCCAGCGGAGGGCAGGTTTGTTGACGAATCGCTTCCAGCAAGCCGCGCAGATATGCTTCTTCGTTAAGGGTCGGTATAATGATGGAAATGTTTTTCATATTTTACTTATCCGAGGTATCAACCCAATCTGTGACACGCCAAGTAGGTAGTAATTACAGACTGGCTTTGAAAAAATGTTACAAAGCGGGTGGTTGTCTTGTTTTCAAAGCGTATAAAAAGCAACACCCAGGGTACCAGGACCAGCATGCGTGCCAATAACCGGGCCGGCATCCATCGTGAGCAGTTCGGCGCATTGACAACGCGCTTTTAACTGTTCTCCGAGCTCCTGCGCCTGCTCAGGCACATCGCAATGTAGGATGGCGGCATGAATTTCAGAAGAACCTGCGCGTTCTTCAACCAGATCCAAGACGCGAGCAACTGAACGCTTGCGGGTTCGCTGGCGTTCCAATGGCTCGATGCGTCCATCTTTGACGTAGAGTATTGGCTTGATGCTCAATGCCGCCCCCAAAAAAGCCGTCGCGCCGCCAATGCGTCCGCCCTTGTGCAGGTATTCGAGCGTTTCCACAGTGAATATCACATTCAGACTTTGCTTGATATGTTCCACCAGTTGAACCACCTCTTGGGCGCTCTTCCCTTCTGCTGCGGCGCGGGCAGCAGCGAAAGCTGTTATGCCGAGTCCGAGCGACACTGATTCTGAATCGATCACATGCACAGGAACAGCGGTGAACTGTTCCTGTGCTTTCAACGCTGATTGAAGCGTGGCGCTCATGTGGCGCGAGATGACTACGGTCACAATCGCCTCCGCCTGTTTGGCAAGATCAGTGTACAGGCGGATAAAATCCTGCGCGGTCGGCTGGGCGGTGGTAGGCAGTTTCTTGTTGGCGCGCAACAGGCGATAGAATTCGCCTGCGTCCAGGTCAACGCCTGCTTGGTATGTTTTATCGGGAAAATTGACGTACACAGGCGCAACATGAACTCCATAATCCAAACCTTGTGCCGGGGTTAGGGAACTGGCTCCGTCAGTAACAACAGCGACTTTCTTAATTTTAGACATGTTGGTCTCCTTTGGGTTTTGAATAATGGTGAACAAGATAATAGACGAAAGGAAGTTATAAGTTCATTTGCTCTCCTGTTCTGTTTCTGCCTTTTCTTTGACTTTGCGAGCGCGCCAGCCAACTCCACGCTCTTTGCCCTCAAACAAGAGATGGATATTCGGGCGCAAAGCCCAGAGTAGAAGAACTTCGGCAAGCAGACAATAGATGACGTATGTCCACGGGGACAGCCCCTGCCAGGCTCGCACTGCAAATAATAGGGTGGCAATGAGAGGAACTGTCATCGTTGTCACAGAGGCATACCCTGCGCCAAAATAAATTAACAAGATAAACGGGGTCAAGACCAAGATACTTCCCGGCCATAAACCTAACGCGCCGCCCAATGCGGGCGCGCCCCCTGCGCCGCCGCGTAAACGCCATCGCCCATTTTCGTCGCGTTCAGCCAGAAAAATCGAATAGTTATGCCCTATAATCGCCATCGCGGGCGCAAGAATGGACATCCAATGGTTACCAGGAAAAAGCCAATGCGCCAGCCAGACTGCGCCGGCTCCCTTAAACACATCAAGGAGCAGTGTTAATATAGCGGCAGCAGGTCCCGCGGCGCGCAATGTATTTGTCGTTCCCGTCCGTCCGCTTCCAATCTGACGAACATCCTTGCCGGTGGACAGGCGGACAAAAAGCAACCCAAAAGGAATGGAACCAAGAACATAAGAGACCAGAAGAATGAGAATTGGCATGATAGAGACCTCTACTCCAGCTTCTTTTTGTTTTGAAACCCATGCCAGCTATGACCCTCCAAAACAACAGCGTTTACATGCCCATTGATCTCACGCGGATCCGCCTGGGTGTGGGATAAATCATAATGAATGGGCAGGATATAGCGCGGGCTGAATCCATTCGCCATCCGCAAAAGCGTTCTTTGATATCGCTCAGATTGAAAAGGGGTGGTTCGCCACGGCAGACATAAAATATCAGGGTGTACGGTCAGAGGGGCTTGGTGCGCGTCGCCGATATGCAAAAGGGACGCTTCATCTTCGACGAGAAAGGAAAGTGGGGTACCGGCTGGCTCTGGCATACGACGCTTGAAAAGCAGAACCATCAGTGTGTATAACATTCCGTTTGCCTGGCTGTACCCCGGCAGGACGCGGATGTTTTCCACCTGTTCCCCTGGCCGAACAGGGCGTAGGCGTTCGCGCGGGACTCCAAGTTCTGCCGCGATCTCGCAAACATCAGGGGAGGCGAGCACCACCCCACTTGGCACTTCCGTCACTCGCTGGATGTGGTCGTTATGAGCGTGTGTAATGCAGATGTATTCCGCGCCTGGCAAAGGGTTACGCGTGAAATCAGGGTCTATCAGGATGTGATGTTTGCCGGTAATCTCAACGCACGAGTGACCGAGGTAACGAACTTTCATTTTGACTCCTTTAATGTTGCACATTAACCTGCATGGTTAGTGCCCGTTCGTTGAGCGCAAAATTCAAAACAGAGGCCTGCGCACGCTTTAGTGCCTAACGAGCGCAGGCCTCGCGCCAAGATTGCAGGCGAAACGGTTTTGCTAATTACCTAAGCCAAAAGCCACATCTGCTGGCATGCCTGGTTTGAGTTTCATGTCCAGATTGGGTACGCTCAGTTTCACAGCATAGACTGTGGCGCGGCGACCTTCGACGGTCTGCACGTTACGCGGAGTGAACTCAGCTCGGTCGGAGATGTATACAACACTGCCGGTGAAAGTCTCGCCGAGGAAAGAATCAACGGTTATGGAAACCGCGTCACCGATGTGAACTTTGCCATATTCGGTTTCAGGGATATAGACCACCAGTTCCACTTCATGGAGATAACCGATTTTCATCACCACCCCACCGGGAGCGGCGGTTTCGCCCGTTTCAAGGTTACGGGTCAGCACCACGCCATCCATCGGGGCACGGATGACAGCCTTCTCCATCTGGACATCAATCAACGCAAGCGCGGCCTGGGCTTGCGCCAGCGCGGCTTCGGCCTGCTTGACCCCTGATTCGGCGGCCTGAACTTGCAGGGACTGCTCACCACGCAAGAGTGAATTGTAGTAATCTTGAGCGCGGTCGTAGCGCTCCTGGGCGACCCTCACGCGGGCGCGCGCTTCCAGTACATCCGCGGCTGCCTGCGTGCTCAACAAACGTTTGTAGTCCGTCTGCGTAGAGTCCAGCGCGGTTTTTGTTGCGTCATACTGTCCCTGGGCAAAGTCTTGCAGATATTCATTATCCTGAGCGCTTTTGGCTTGTTCAAGAACTTGCTCGGCGATTAAAAGCGCCGCCTGCGAGTCGGAAACGCGCTTTTCGGCATCCAGGAATTCCTGGGAAGCCCTGTCGCTGAGAACTTTTTCAAGGTTTGTCTTTTCCTTATCCAGAGCCGCACTGGCGGCATCCGCCTCGGTTTTGGCTGAGCCGATTTTTTCATCTGTGCTGAAATACCAAACCGGCAATTCGAATTCACTACGCTGGGAGGCGCTCCAGCCCGATACCCGGTTTTGGATATCCTGCTGGCGGGCGGCATTCAGGGTAAGTTCGTACTGCGCCCGGGCGGTATTAAGCGCCGCTTCTGCCATTTGGACGGCTGCACTTGCCTGGTCACGCTGCGCTTTCAACAGAGAATCATCCAAGCGGAACAGTTCGTCGCCTTTTTTCACCTGCGCGCCCTCCTCCACGCTGATGGAAATTACTTCACCGCCAATCTGTGGGGCTATGCTGACTTCGCGAGCAGAAATCGCGCCGGATGCTTTGAGCGAATCCGTTCCATTCTGCAAGGAAATACTTCCGCAACTGCTCAGCGCGAGGCTGAGAACGACCAACACTGACGCAAAAGACCAAAAGCGAATTTTTTTCATGCAAAACTCCTTATTCAAAGTGAATCGTGTTTTTTATTTCAATTTCAATATCTCAATTAGAGACGTTTATGGAACATTAAGACACTGGCAAAAAAGACCACAATGCTAAAAACTGCCATCGGCCAAATCGAGTTCCATAGGGTGAAAAAACCTACGCCCTTCAGCATGATGCCGCGCACGATTTCCAGGAAGTAAGTGACAGGCAACAAATAGCCGGTATAGTACGCCAGCCAGGGCATGTTTTCGCGCGGGAAAAGCAAGCCAGCCAGGATGAAGGATGGCAGCATGATGAAAGACGCCATGTACATGGCTTGCATCTGGGTCTTGGAGATGTTCGAGATGAGCACGCCAAGTCCCAGCGAGCCAAGCAAGAAGACCAGGCTCAAGATGGCGAGTAGCAGGGCGCTGCCGGCAATTTTTACTCCAAACCAAATCGCGCCAACCGCCACGGTCATGGCAACGTTCAGAAAAGCCACCAGTACAAACGGTAGAATCTTGCCCAGCATCAACTCC
Source organism: Anaerolineales bacterium (assembly GCA_020060235.1). Classification (GTDB taxonomy): domain Bacteria; phylum Chloroflexota; class Anaerolineae; order Anaerolineales; family Villigracilaceae; genus UBA8950. Next base: position 37,015 of record JAGVAO010000150.1, read on the forward strand.
CACGGACGAAGAGGGGTCACAATCAACTGTTCCAGCGTGCCTTGCTCGCGCTCACGCACAATGGCAAAGGCAGTCAGTAACAGGGTTTGGATTTGTAGAATAACAGCTACCAGACCAGGGATCATAAAGTTCATCCGGCGCATATCCGGGTTATACAGATAGCGCACGCGGGCATCCACTGGCAGGCTGAGTGTCATGCCGGCGCCGCCACGCGCCAGGCGTTGAATAAGAATATCTTGTGATGCGGCCTGACTGATGGTTTCCGCCGCCAACTGGGCGGTCTGCGCCACGCTGGGGTCCGAACCGTCAATATAGAACTGAATGGTCCCCGTGCCGCCTGTATCGAGATTGCGCCCGAAATCTTCGGGGATATACAATCCTGCCTTGACCGCTCCGGAATCGAGCAATTCCAAAATATCATCCTCGCTTTGGACGGCGTATGTAACCATATAAAACCCGCTCGCGACATACTTGTTCACCAGCAGGCGGCTGGCATCCGTATGTGACAGGTCAGCCACTGCCAAGGGGATATCCTCCACATCGTTAGCAACCGCGTACCCCATCAAGATCAGCATCATAACGGGCATGATGATCACCAGTCCCAGTGTGCGCGGGTCACGGATGATATGCAGCCATTCCTTGCGAACCATTGTCGCCATGCGGCGAAGACCTTGTCCCATGTCAATCTCCTTATTCGATATGCGCCCGTACCAGGGAGCGATTTTCTTTTTCAACCAGGGAGATGAACACATCTTCCAGGGATGGTAGAATGTGTTCAATCCGTTCCACAATGATGCCGCCCAATTGCAGCGATTTTTCCAACTCGAGCCTGTCTTTTTCTGAATCGACCAGGGCGTGCAACAAAACGCCGTGTACCGCCACATCCCTTGTAATTGGCAGGTCCTTTATGATTTGTTCCCCGCGTGCGGGGTCGTTGCAGTCCACCTCAAAGAGGACGCCTTTCATTTCCTCTTTGAGTGAATCCGGGTCGTTCAGCGCAATCAAGCGTGAGCGGTACATCATTCCGATCACGTTGCAAAATTCGGCTTCGTCCATGTAATGCGTGGTTGCCAGCACACTAACGCCCTCCCCTGCAAAGCGGTAGATCATCTCCCAAAACTCGCGCCGCGAGACCGGGTCCACGCCGGCTGTTGGTTCATCCAGGAAGAGCATGGGGGGTTCATGCACAATGGCGCAGGACAGCGCCAGCCTCTGTCTCCACGCGCCGGAAAGATCACTCGTGAGTTGCTTTTGATGTTCATGTAAACCTGCCATGTCAATCAATTCGGCGATTCGTTTTTTAACCTTATCGCGCGGCACGCCGTATAGATTGGCGTAAAAATCCAGGTTTTCATACACGGTCAAATCGTCATACAGGGCGAATTTTTGGGACATGTACCCGATGCGTTGCTTTACTTCCTCCGGCTGACTGGTAATGTCATAACCTGCCACACGCGCATGACCAGAGGTGGGCGTGAGGATGCCGCACAACATGCGAATGGTGGTGGTTTTTCCGGCTCCATTTGGACCAAGCAAGCCAAAGATTTCTCCTTTTGGAATTTCAAAACTGACATGATCTACAGCAGTGAAATCCCCAAATATTTTGGTTAACTGGATTGCCTCAACTGCTTTTTCTGCGTTCATGTGCGGGGCTCCTGTTTTTCAACCAGATGAATAAAGACATCCTCCATCAACATGCGTGCTTCGCGCAGGATACTGATGGTGGCGCCATCTTTATTCAACGCTTTCTCGATGCGGGGCATGACTTCACCGGGGTTTTCCGCCAACAGGCGCAAGCGGTCGCCCACAGCGCGCCAACCAATTACACCTTTGGTTCCATCTGCCACTGCGCGCAGGATTCTCCGCGGTTGGGCTTTGACTTCTATGATGTGAAAGGGCATCTGCCGTTCCAGTTCGGCTGGCGCGCCGGTGGTCAACAAGCGTCCCTGATAAATGATGCTTACCGTTTTACAGCGTTCCGCCTCATCCATATATGGCGTACTGACCAGCACGGTCACTCCCTGCTGAATCACCTTTGCCAATAATTGCCACAATTCGCGTCTGGAGACCGGGTCTACGCCCGTAGTGGGTTCATCCAGCAACAAAATTTCCGGCTCGTGAATCAACGCACAGGCCAGGGCAAGTTTCTTGCGCATTCCCCCGGAAAGGTTTTCGCTACGCCGCGTGGTGAAATCGGTCAGGCGAGCGAATTCCAGCAGTTCATCAATGCGGGGTTTCTGCTTTGCGCGCGGCACGTTATTGATGTCGGCAAAGAAGCGCAGATTTTCCATGACGCTCAGGTCAGGATACAAACTGAAGGCTTGTGGCATGTACCCAAGCCGGGAGCGCACATCCTCAGCCTGTTTGACCGTGTCGAATCCTGCCAGGCGGGCGGAGCCGGAGGTTGGTTCCATTACGGTGGCAAGAATGCGTAACAAGGTGGTTTTGCCTGCTCCGTCCGGGCCGATTAGTCCATACAGTTGTCCCGCTTCAACGCTCATGTCAATGACATTAATGGCAGAAGGGGAGTCCTGCGGTTGTGTCGGATAATGTTTTACAAGGTTTTGAGTTTCAATCACTGTGTTCATATTTTTCCAAAAAGACCAAAAAATTGAGTAAATTTTTATGCGTTGATAATCGGAGCAAACACATTTTTCATGCTGTCGCCCAATCGGCGACACAGATGGGGTTCCATGTCCATGATCAAAGACTGGTAGCGCTGGATGTGCTTGAGCAACAATTGATTCCACTCTACGTCGCTTTTGCTCTCGTTTGCCAGCAACCCCAATACAAAGCCACCCAGCAACAGTAACCCAGAGCGGGTGACTGTGCCCTTCCACTCTATGATCTGGGGCAGGTGTTCAGTCAGAACCCGGCGTCCCGCCCCTTTACCAAGACGCAGGATGACAATGGTCATAACTTCGATGCAGTAACGCAGTACATCGGGTACATCCGGCGGCACGCGTGCCAACATATCCTCTGCCAGCGCGTGTTCCTGCAACTCTCCCCCTTGAATTTTCCCCAAGATTTGTGCTTTTACCTCCTCCCAGTTCTCCTTGTCGGCATCTCCGGCCAATTCCACGAAAAGTTGACGAGCGCGTTCTGTTGGTAGAAAAACCACTTCGGAACGCCCGACTACCGGCTTATCCGAATCAACCCGATATTCGGAAGTCGCCAGCCCCTTCTCTTCGAGCAGGCGCAGCATATCGTATGCGGTGAATGGACTGACGCCGACCCGTTCTGCCAAGGCTGAATAATGGATCGGTCCATTCAATTCACGATACAGGTCGAGCAAGCGGTGGATGAAAGTTTCCTGACGGCGGGTAAGGCGCATGGCATTTCTCCAAAAAGACCAAAAAGCTTGCGTATTCTATAACAACTACGAATTGTTGTCAATCTATAAAATTCTCAAATTTTTTAGGGAGAGTGTACATCAGACCCGCTAACGCGAGAACCGATTTGGCACAAATGGAAATTACAGGCAAAATGGGGTAGTGTGTTTAATATCGCATACGCTTACTGTCTGCTGATTTCCCTGGCTCTTTCCACCAGTCTGCGCAACATGCCATCAAAAACAAAGAGGTGGAAGGGCCATACGGCGTACCAGTATAAATAGCCAAGCAAGCCGCGCGGGGCGAAGTAGGCCGTCTGAACAAAAAGATTTTTGCCGTTTTCCTGTGGGGTCACCTGAAATTCGAGCCAAGCCTTGCCCGAGACTTTCATCTCGGCTCGTAAACGCATGGATTGGTTTGGGGTAAGAGATTCAACCCGCCAGAAATCAAGCGACTCCCCGGCGCGAATTTCGTCAGGGTGACGCCGTCCGCGCCGTAAGCCCACTCCGATGATAGCCTTATCCATCCAACCGCGAATGGCCCAAGCCCAGTCCATGTACAGCCAACCGCGCTCACCGCCGATTCCTGTAAAGGCACGGAAGATAGACTCGGCAGGTAGATCAGTCAGCGTTTGTCGCTTTTCCATGAACATGCCTTCTTCCAGTTTGAACTGGTAGGGCTTTATATCCCCGGCGCTGGTGACAAGGGCATCGCTCCAGGATGTCTCGACCAGTCCGTTTTCAATTTTGGCCAGTGTGTAGCGCATGGCAGTCTGGAAATCAAGTGGTTCTATGGTCGGAAAGAGTTTTCTCGCCAGATCATCATGAACAAGGCTTTCGATATGCAAGCCCTCAATCATCGGCAAAATGGCTTGGTACGAAACTGGGGTGACCATATGAATCCAGTAAGCAGAAAGGCGCGGCGCATAGATCGGGGTCGGGATGAGCCAGCGTTTGAATCCGCGCTCTTTTGAGTAGCCAAGCAACATATCAGCGTAGGTCAGTTGGGTCGCGCCGCCAATTTCGATGAGTTTGCCAATACTTTCGGGTGTCTCCAGCGCCGAAACGAGATAACTGAGCGTATCACGAATGGCAATCGGCTGAGTCTGGGAGAGAAACCAACTCGGACAAATGAAAACCGGCTGCAGTTCAGACAGGTAACGCACCATCTCGAAAAGCACACTCCCCGAACCAATAATCATGCCAGCCCGAAACTCGGTTACCGGCACACGACCCTGTCGCAGGATGTAGCCGGTTTCGTGGCGGGAACGCAAATAGGGCGAGAGTTTGGCGGTCGGGTCAACCAGTTCGCCCAAGTAAATGATTCGTTCCAGATTAGCGTTTTCGGCAGCGCGGGCGAAGTTGCGGGCGGCGGACAAGTCACGCTCAACTGCGGTTTTTCCTCCCTGGCGTCCATGAATCAGGTAATAAGCGGTTGAGATATCTTCCAGTGCAGCGGGTAGACTAACAGGGTCAAACGCGTCAGCCTGTATCACTTCCACCCTGCCCAACCAGGGACGGCCTTGCAAACGCGAAGGATCTCGGGTTAGCACGCGCACGTCATGCCCCGCTTCGAGCAGGCGCGGAATCAATCGTCCGCCAACATAACCGGTTGGTCCGGTGACGAGGATTTTCTTGGTTGGGGTCATCTTAATTCTTCCATTTTTAGCGAAGTTATGCAGGAATATATCCTACATCCTAAACTAGATTTTATCCATTTCAGAGTGGCTAAAGTGTTGGGCTAATAAAATCCATCACGTTGGCAGGGTAGCGTGGATATGAACGCCTGTGCAATTGTCGCCGGTTGAAAGAGTAGATAAACACGCGCAGGGCACACTCAAGCGCATAAGGACAACGCGAAAAACAGCGTGAGCGACGCGCCAGCCGGGCCAAGTAATGTCGTAGTTCAGCATTATCGGCTTCGACCGAATAGGTCTCTGATTTGCCGATTGAAACTTCATAGCGACCGAAGTGATACCAAAGCCATTGATAGGCGTCAAAGCCATCACTGAAATACCACTTGGCTTTGGGAGCCAGATCAACAATCTGCTGAATAGCTTCCTGTGTGCGCGCCCAAACAACAGACCAAGCCAAAATGCAGCGCGTTTGACGGTCGACGATGATCAAGATGTAGATTTCGTTTTTTTGTCACCAATGAAGGTGTACATCTCGTCCAGTTCAGCGGTGTGTACTTCTGCAGGAACAGGTGCCGGTGGCAGTTTCTCTGCATGGCTTTTGACCCACAGCGAGACAGTCCGGTGATGGATTTTGCGATGACGGGCAAATCCGCCGCAGATTCATCCCATCGACATACATCGCAACAGCTTGTTGGCGCAGGCTTTCAGGATAACCGTGTTGTTTGGGTTCCGGTGTGTACTTCCGCTGATATAACAAACAACGATAGCGCTGGGATCCTGACTGAGTTTGACCAGCTCTGTTTTGATGGCTTGTTTCTTGGCAATATGGACATTGGCTCATATTCTATATTTTAGCCCATAAATTTAGCCACTCTGATCCATTTGAACATTAACAAATAGCAGGGTAAGCAAGGGCATATCTCGGCCAAGAGATGTGCCCTTGCTTACCTTGCAGGATGAACATAGCACGATTTTGAGTTTGTTTGCGCATTTGTTCTCCAAGAGAATATGGAACCGCGTACAGATTTTGCTGGCGGGCGCGATTCTGTCGCCAACGGAACGGACAGTGACAGCGGCATTACGCGCGGTTGGGTTGAGCGAAGAAGAGCATTTTCAAAACTACCATTGGGTGCTCAACCGAGCCGTCGTCTGGTCAAGCAGGGAAGCTAGCCGCATGGTATTGATGTTGTTGGTGAATGCCTTTGCCCTAACTGGCCCACTCGTGTTTGGTTTGGGCGATACCATTGAATGGCGGCGTGGCGCGAACATCAAAGCAAAGAGCATTTACCTTGACCCGGTGCGTTCCAGCCAGGGTCACATGGTCAAAGCAAGTGGTCTGCGCTGGTTGAGTTTGATGTTGCTGGTGCCCATTCCATTCCCTGGGTGCAGCTGGTGTGGGACCTGCCAGTTCTCACCGTTTTAGCGCCCTCAGAACAGTATTATGAAAAGAAAGCACGAGCGCATGAAAATTGACTGACTGGGCGCGTCAGATGTTACTCGAACTGCGGCGCTGGCTACCGAAACGTTCCATGATCGTTGTGGCCGATAGCAGTTATGCAGTGATCGAACTGTTGGCACGCATGGCCAATCTCGAAACGCCGATTTGCATGATAGCTCGCTTTCACTTGGATGCGGCGCTCTATGAGCCGGTTACCCCCGGTGGCAAGAAAGTCGGACGTTCACGCAGCAATAAAGAAGGAGCACGCCTGCCCACGCCCAAGGCGGTTTTGGACAACACGCAAACCATCTGGCAAAAACTGACCATCCAGAAATGGTATGGCGAGACAGCGTGAGATTGAAATCTGTTCCAGCACCGCCGTTTGGTACCATAACGGGATGCCGCCCGTGCCCATCCGTTGGGTGCTGATCCGCGACCCAAAAGGGAAGTTCCAATCGCAGGCCTTGCTTTGCACCGCTTTGAACAGCTTACTTGAGTAAATCGTGATTGGGTTTGTACACCACTGGCAGGTGGAAGTTACATTTCACGAAGTCCGCACCCACCTGGGCGTGGAAACCCAGCGGCAGTGGGTCGATCTGGCCATCCTGCGCATCACACCGGCCTTGCTTGGCTTGTTTTCGCTGGCCACCTTACTGGCCGATGTTCATGCCAGGCACAAAAAACTATGTATTCAAAGAACAGCCTGGTACGACAAAAAACTGCCAACTTTCTCGGACGCCCTAGCGACAATCCGGCAGGAGTTTTGGGTAAATATCTTTTTTCGGATATCCCATTCGCCAGGCGAAATACAAAATTGGCCGTTTTTACCTTCCAGTCCGTCTATTTGGGCTCTTTTTGAGCCCATCAATGGCTAAAGTCTAGCTAAGCCTTTCAAGTAGACTTACCAGGGCAGGGCACTCTCTGTCTAGCTATTATGCCCAAGTGTACTAGGGCGTTAGTTTTGGCAGTTTCCACGCCACTGACACGCCGTAAGTTGCATGAATCGGGCTTGCTGGATGCCCATCACATTGTGGATAGCCCGGCAGAATTGCAGGAAAAGATGGCGCATTTGTTAACTCATTACACAAGCAGTCAACAGAACTAAATGAAAGCCCTGCCGAAAAGCAGGGCTTTTTGTTCAGGCTGTAATGAAATAACACGGTTACCCAATTTGTTGCAATAACGATTCTATCCCGGCTTCATTGGGGATTGGCTCCAGTTTGCGTGGGTCATCGGTCATCCCAATCATCTCTGCGTCAAAGGTGCCCCCACAACGGCGCAGTTGTAGTTCGCCCTGGCAGGCGCGGCAATAAACAATGTCGCCATCTTGAGTATTGCGGGGAATGGCAATCACCGGGCCGCAATGTGGGCAGGTCACTGCGGGGATGCCATCTGCCGTGTGCCCAACGATATGCGCCAGGTCGCCAGCCTCGCCCAATTCACACATATGGAACGCGAGGTCTGCATCAAACTGGGTGCCGGCGTTTTCTCGCAAAATATTTAGTGCCTTCTCAATTGGCATCCCTGAACGATACGGGCGTGTGCTAGTCATGGCATCAAAAGCATCTGCAATGGCAATAATCCGTGAAACCATCGAGAGTTGGTGACCTTGCAATCCATGCGGATACCCTTTTCCATCTACCCGTTCGTGATGTTCAGCGGCGGCAGAGCTTACCATTTCAGCGAGCGGATGACCGGAAAGCAGTCGTTCACCAATCGATGGGTGGGTCTGGATAACCGCGTACTCATTATCGCTCAAGGTAGCGGGCTTCTTCAGGATTTGGTCTGGAATCCCTACCTTACCCATGTCATGTAAATAAGCGGCAATACTCACCCGTACAACGTCTTCATCTGACATCCCAGCCTTGGTTGCCAGCAATTTGGCGAACTGAGACACCCGCCAGACGTGACCGCCGGTATAAGGGTCGCGCGCCTCAACAATATCGGCCATCAATAACAACGACTTCAAGAGGGGCTTGTTAATATCGGACGGCATACTTCATTCCTTTGGTGATTGATTTTCATTACTTTAGAGGACATGGGGTGGCATTTTCTTACCAATAAACAAATTGGACAGAGAAGGTAAGATATTTGCATGCTCGGACTTCTTAACTTCCAGGAGACCTAAACAATGGAACTTGAAAACAACTCACCTGTGATCACCCCTTGGCTGAAGGAACACGCCGCAAAATTTCCCGCCCTGTTTTTTTGGGGCGCGCTCATTATGACCTACTACTGGTACGAAAGCGTTAATGATCTTTCGCCGCTGGAAGTGGTTCAGCGTTTGCTGGATTTTATGACGGCCGGATTTTGGGGGCCGCTGGTCTATATCGGACTCTACATCGTCCGCCCACTGATCTTGTTTCCGTCTACTGTCCTGACTCTTGCTGGCGGTTTTGTCTTCGGCCCCATCCTGGGAGTTTTGTACACCATTTTGGCGAGTAACGCATCATCGACAGTTGCCTATTTTGTCGGGCGATTTTTTGGCGAAGGCTTGTTCAAGGATGACGGTTCAGACGGCCTGATTCAGCGCTATGCCCGCCGAATGCGCGAAAACAGTTTCGAAACAGTCATGATTATGCGTTTCATATTCCTGCCCTACGACGCGGTCAGCTACTTGGCTGGTTTCCTACGAATTAAGTATTGGCCCTTCATCCTGGCGACCGCGCTGGGATCCATTCCCGGCACGATTGCATTTGTCGGCTTCGGCGCTTCAATTGAGCGTTTTGACAGTGCAATTCCGCAATTGAACCCGGTTACGCTTGGTTTTTCGATTGCCATTTTCATTGTCAGTATTGCGCTTTCACGAATTTTCAAAAAGCGTGAATCTGCTTCTGTCAGCACAAATCATTCATGACTCCTCTGCAAAAAGTCATTCTTTAACTAGCCCAAACCGGCTGAAAAGCCAGCGCTGACTTCGAAAAGGGCGCGAAAATATGGCGTACGAA
>JAGVAO010000233.1 GCA_020060235.1 Anaerolineales bacterium
CGACGGAAACGATTCGCACTGCGCTTCAACCTGATCGCGGCCATTCATAACCTTGAACTCAAAGGCTCTCCCTGAATGTACCACTTTTGCAAGAGGTCTTATGAAAAAGCGCGTGCGAAATCCATGGCATTCTCCTTTTGTTACATGATGTAAGATGACAGTATGATTATAGACCAAAAACACCAAAATTACACCGGTTTTCTAAAAATAGGACTTTCGTATGACACCAATCCCAATCGTTGTCCCGCTCCTGAATGCCAATGAACCCGAGGCTCGCCTGGTCGATATTCACATCTCAGACGGCCAGCGCGTCGAACCTGGTGACATCCTGTTCACCGTCGAGACCACCAAGGCTGCCAGCGATGTCGAAGCCCCGTCTGCCGGATTTGTGCGCCTGGTGGTCGCCGAAGGCGATACCCTTTCGGTGGGCGACCTGCTGGCTTACCTGACCGAATCGGTGGATGAAGCCCTCCCGACCCGTGAGCAGGCTCCCGCTCAACCTGCCGATTCAACCCCCGGCGATTTGCGCATCACCAAACCTGCCCGCGCCCTGGCCGAAAGCCTGGGCCTCGACCTGGCCTCCCTGCCGACTGACCGATTGCTGACCGAATCCGCCATCCGTGAAGTTGCCGCATCCCTGGCCCCGGTCGAATTGCCCGATTTTGGCGAGGGACAAATTCTCATCTACGGCGCGGGCGGACACGCGAAAGCGGTCATGGAAATGGTGCAGGCGATTGGCGCCAACCCCATCGCCGGGATTGTGGATGACAACCCGTCCTTAAAAGGTAAATCCGTGCTGGGCATCCCGGTTTTGGGCGGGCGAGAGTTGTTGCCTGTTCTTCGTGCGAAGGGCCTTGCGCTTGCGGCCAACGGCGTCGGCGGCATTCTGGATATCGCCGTGCGGGTGCGCCTGTTCGAGTTGCTGGCGCAGGCCGGGTTCGCTTTTCCCGCCCTGCCGCATCCGCGCGCGACAGTCGAGCCGAGCGCAATCCTCGGCGAGGGGGTGCAGGTGTTTGCCAACGCCTATGTCGGTTCTTCGACAGTTTTGCATCCGCGCTGCATGGTCAACACCGGCGCGATTGTTTCGCACGATTGCGAAATCGGCGAATATACCCACATTGCGCCGGGAGCAATGTTGGCCGGGCACGTCCATGTCGGCAAGCGCAGCCTGGTGGGGATGGGTGTTACCACTGCGATTGGTATCAGAATTGGGGATGGGGTGCGCATCGGCAACGGGGCCGTGGTTTACGCCGATGTGCCCGATAAAACGATTGTCCCTGCCGGGAAGGTCTGGGCCGGCGGCTAAAGCAGACATGCACGCGAAATGGGTGTTTTTTCTGCCGCTGTTTTTCCTGCTGGCCTCTTGCCAGCAAACGATGGATAATTCTTTTGCGCCGCTGGATTGTTCGGAATTCGGCACAACCCGGCGCCTGAGCCTCGAACAAACCTCGCGCGGTTATTCTTATAGTTACGAGGTGTATCTGCCGCCCTGCTTTAACTCAAGTTTGGAGGCCGGGTATCCGGTATTGTACCTGGTACCCGGACGTAACAGCGGCCCCGGTGCCTGGTTTGCTGCCGGAGTTGCCGATGTGGTTGATGAGGCCATCCTGAAGGGCGAAATTCCCCCGTTTCTAATCGTTGCCACCGAAAATATTGACAGCGACCCGCAGGCTGTCCTCATCCTGAACGACCTGATTCCGGCTGTTGAAGCGGATTATCCCGTCCGGCAGGGACGCCGCTACCGCGCAGTGGCTGGCGGGTCTTTGGGCGGTGTTGCGGCTTACCGAATGGCTTTTTCGCGTCCCGGAGAGTTTTCCAGCGCGGCCATGTTTGGCAGCGGCCTGATTTCGGGGGAGGAAGAACAGGTTCAGGCCTGGTTGAATGCGCTCAAGCCTTCAGAGAAGCCGCGGGTTTTCCTAAATTGTGGGTTGCAAGACCCGTTTATGCTCGAGCGGGCCGAAGCCATGACCCTCCTGCTTGACGAGCATTCAATTGCGTACACTTTGCTGGTTGGCGAGGGCGACCACACCTATGCCTACTGGGTGTCCAATTTCCGGGCCTATTTAAAGTGGCTGGCCGAAGACTGGCGCTGAGAATTACCCGCGCACAAGGTAAATAATTCCGACCACCACGCCAATGCTGACCACCAGCCAGCGCAGTTGGTTGGGTTTAATCGAACCGGCCAGTTTGCCGCCCAGCCAGCCGCCAACGAGCGCGGCGACAGCCATCACCAGGACGACCTCCCAGACTACATAGCCTGAAAATAAGAAAAAGACTGCCGCTGCCACATTGACGCTAAAGGAAACCGCCTGCTTGAGCGCGTTGAGTTTGGTCAGCGACTCGTCCACTGTCAGGCCGAGGGCGGCCAGCACGATGACGCTTAACCCGGCCCCAAAATAACCCCCGTAGACCGAGGCCAGCCCAATCGGGACGGTGCTCCAAAACTCGGAGACTTGCCCGTGACCTTTTTCGGCGGCGCGCCTGATTAGCCAGGCGCGGACAGGGTCTTGCACTGCCAGCAGCAGCGAGGCCAGCAAAATCAGGTAGGGGACAATTGCGCCGAAAACTTTTTCCCCACTGAGTACCAGCAGGATGCCGCCGAGCAGTCCGCCAACGACACTGGCAGGCAAAATCAGCCACAGGCGCTTGGCCTGGGCCTTGATGTCGTTCCATTGCGCCAGTGTCCCGCCGATGTAGCCGGGCAGCAGGGCGACGGTGTTGGTAATGTTGGACGAGACCGGCGGTACCCCGGCCGCTATCAGCACGGGGAACGAAACCAGGGTCCCGCCCCCGGCCAGGGCGTTGATGGCTCCCGCTACGGCAGCGGCTAGGGCGACGAAAAAATATTCCCATCCTTCTATCATGCAAGTTCCTCGATTCTTCTAAAATTTTAACCTATCCCAAAGGCTGGGCGGTCTTTCGCTTAGTTCGGCAGGCAGGTCTATTTTTTGACTGGTGCGCAGCATGGGGCAGGCAGGGTACGATTTGGTCAGGCAGTGGGTGCCCTGATGCTCCAACTTGGGAACGGCCTGCCGCCTGGCGCGGTGGCAGTAGTTCATGTCGCTGGTATAATTCATGACTGTTTTGATGTCGTTCCGGAAGCCAAGGAAGGGACAATAGGCGTGCGACAATTCTTCGGCCAGGTCGCTGGTTTTTTCGGTAGGCGCAGCCACTGGCATGGAAGGCTTGCCTGGTTCGCCGAAATATTCAAGCACTTCGCGGGCCAGGTTTTGGTATTGGATTGCGCCGCGTGAACGAGGTTTGTAATCAATGATGGGAATATGCGCTGATTGCGACTCGCGGATTTTGGTGTCTATTTCGATAAAAGTCTCGAAC
>JAGVAO010000068.1 GCA_020060235.1 Anaerolineales bacterium
CAACGGGGTTGGTTTTTCCTCGTCCTGGTTGAAGAGCGGAATACCATCCAGTTCCAGAATTTCAAGCGAAGCGTTTTCCGGCAAAAGTTCAGCAGCGGCGCGCAACAAACCGCGATTTTTCGAGTCTTTTCGCAGGCTCCCCGCGAAAGCAACAATATGTATCATCGTCAACCTCCTTATATTAGTTTGATGTTGAACTATTATCGCAGACTCAGGCCGGGAGGTCAATGAAACAAGCGGCGATACATACACATTTCATATAAAGCCAAACAAAAAGGACGAGCGCGCTGCTCGTCCTTTTTGTACTTTCGTGCGATACAAGGGCTATTCTGATGTCTTCAAAACCTGGTCCACCAGGCCATATTCGACAGCCTGTTGGGCATCCAGGTAATAATCACGGTCAGTGTCGCGCTCGATGACCTCCAACGACTGACCAGTGTGCTTCGCCATAATCCCGTTCAGCAGGTTTTTCAGCCGCAAAATCTGCTTGGCCTGGATGGCAATGTCGGTCGCCTGGCCCTGCGCGCTATCGCCTACATCCTAAAAATCCTGATGGAGTTCGAGTTCAACAGCCGAGGCGTGAAATAGGCCTGCTGTTAATCGTCGACTTCCCTCGCCGCCCGTAAGCCCGAAAGAAGTGCCCCGTGCACCGTCGCGGGGTGTTTTTTGTGGGTGTGTTCACCCGCGAAAAAGAGGGTTTTGCCGACCGGTGCAGCCATCGTGTCGTAATCGTCGGGCGATGCGCCGGGCATCAGCGAAGAGTACGAACCGCGCGCAAACGGGTCACGCCCCCAGCGCGTCACCAGCCAGCCACGCGGCTGCGGCACGTCCGGGCCATAGATTCGCCGCAAAACAGACAGGGCCGAAGCGAGCACCTGCTCATCCGACCAGGATTCGATTTCGAGACCAAACCGGCCCGCATTGAAAGCGAGCAAAACCGGCGCGCCCACCAGCGGCGCAAGGTTAAGCCACTCGCACCACTCGCCCTTGCGCTCCGAAACATAACCAAGCAGGTGGGCATCGGCCTCCCAAAAGACCTCGTCGAACTGCAAATAAACCTTGTTCAGCACCCCGAAGCCCATGCGCGCCATCGCGCGGCGTTTTTCAGCGGGCAGGGGCGGATTAAACGAAATGTCCTGACCTTTGAGCACCCCCAACGGGATGGCGACCACCGCCTTATCGGCTTCAAACTGCCCCCGATCGGTCTGGATTCGGACTCCCGAGGCACCTGCTTCCACGCTACGAACCACATGCCCCAGCCGGATGTCCAACCCGTCCGCCAGGTGGCTGACAAGTTGCCCGTACCCGCCGGGGAAGATGACATCATTGCCGCCATAATCATCGGCATCGTCGAACCAATAGAGCGATAAGTCAGAAACATCGGCGGCGTATTCGTGTTCGATGGCGGTATTGACGGCGTACCAGGCTTTGCGAAGCGTCTCGACGGGCAGGTCTTCAGCTTCGAGATAGGCCTGAATGGCGGATTGCAGGGAAACATCGTCTTCAAATTCTTCCTGCCACCCGGCAATCAGTTCTTCAAGGGTTTCGAAAATCTCGTCCAGATCGGCATCTTCACGGGCTGAAAGTTCGCGGCCATCGCTAGCGTAGCGGGTGATGTTGTCGTAATCGGTGCGGACGCGTTTTACCCCGGCTTCGTCGGCCAGCTGGGTAAGCGGGTTGCCGTTTGTGCCGTGGATCCAGCTCGCGCCCAGGTCGAGCGGCAGGCCGAGCGAGGCATCCGTCCAGGTACGGCCGCCGATTCTCTCGCGGGCTTCGAGGACGATGACAATGTATCCGCGCCGGGTCAGTTCACGCGCGGAGGAAAGGCCAGCCATGCCCGCGCCAAGCACCAGCACGTCGGCGCGGCTCGGAAGCGATGAATCCGCCGGGGCAGGGGAGGCGGGCCGGGGCGTGGCGCCAGCCTCATTTGACGGCGAGAAAGGCAATGGGGCGCAGCGAACGAGCAAGAGTCCGCCCAGGCTGGCGGCGATTAGTTTAAGGGTGTCACGTCTGGAGAGCATGAAACATCCTTTCATTTCCGTAAATCTCCAACGCGTAAAAAAATCAAACAAAGAAGGACGAGCGCTCGTCCTTCTTTGTTTTCTCGCACGATACAACGGCTATTCTGATGTCTTCAAAACCTGGTCCACCAAGCCATACTCGACAGCCTGTTGGGCATCCAGGTAATAATCACGGTCAGTGTCGCGCTCGATGACCTCCAACGACTGGCCGGTGTGCTTCGCCATAATCCCGTTCAGCAGGCTTTTCAGGCGCAAAATCTGCTTGGCCTGAATGGCAATATCAGTCGCCTGTCCCTGCGCGCCGCCCAGAGGCTGGTGCATGTGGATGGTCGCATTCGGCAGGGCGTAGCGGCGGCCCTTCGTCCCGGCGGTCAGCAAAACGGTGCCGAACGAAGCCGTCACCCCCACCGCCACCGTGCTGATTGGGTTGGAAATCATCTGCATCGTGTCGTAAATCGCCAATCCGGCATAAATCACGCCGCCGGGCGAATTGATATACATCTGGATTTCTTTTTCGGGGTCTTCATTGTTCAAGAAAAGCAACTGCGCCACAATCACATTGGCCACAGTATCGTCGATGCCCGTACCCAGGAAAATGATGCGCTCCTTCATCAGGCGGCTGAAGACGTTAATTTCACGCTCGCCATACGGCGGGGTTTCGACAACAACACCAGGGTAGAGATTTTTGAAATTGGGAATCATGGTTCCTCCTCGGTAATAGCGCAATGATAATCGTTTTTTATTTGAATCGCGTTAATTTTTCAGGCAAAAAAACAGGCCATGTGTTTGCATGGCCTGTTCGAGAACTATTCGTCTGACTTTTTAGCGGATTTCTTCTTTGCCGGTTTTTCCGCGGATTGGCCTTCGGCCTCCGGCGCGGACTCAGCCTTGGCCTTCTTGGCCGTTTTCTTCGGCGCATCCTGCGCCCCGGCGTCCGATTCGGCCTTGGCCTTTTTGGCCTTCTTGGCGGGTTTTTCCTCCGCATCAGCCGCGCCCGCCTGGCCGGTCGCAATCAACTTGACGCGCTCCAGCACCTTGCGGGTGGTCATGCGGTTGGCGACATCCATCACAACCGCATCCACCAGTTCCTTGGGGGCCTTCTTGCCGTTCTTGGTGCGCTTGGCAAATTCCTGGTCGTACATCACCAGGTTCATCCAGGCTTGCTGGAATTCCTGGGCTACTTCCTCTTCCTTCAACTCAATCTTTTCGGCGCGAGCCAGTTCGTCCATAATCAGGCCGCGCTGGAGGCGCTTCTCGGCAACCGGCTTGGCCTCTTCTTGGAGGAATTTTTCCTCGCTGGTCTCGCGCACCTTGAAGTAGGTGTCAATATCCATGCCCTGCTGGGCCAGTCGGCGTTTCAGGTCGTCCATCACATGTCCGGCCTCATGCTCGAGCACCTGCGGGGGATACTTGATGGTCGCGCCTTCTTTGATTTTGTCGATGACCGCCGAATAGAACTCGTCGTCGTATTTTTCCTGCGATTCGCGCTCGATGTTTTCCTGCATACGCTGGCGCAGTTCATCGACCGTCTCGCCCAGGCCGGTTTTCTTGGCAAATTCATCGTCCAGTTCGGGCATATTGACGCCGCGCACCGTCTTGATGGTCACCTCGAAAGCCACATTTTGCCCGGCCAACTTTTCATCGTCGAAATCCTTGGCATATTTGTGCGAAAGGTTCTTGCCCTCGCCGGGTTTCAGGCCCAGCAACTTCTTCGAGAAGCCGGGAAAGGGGAATTCGCCATCCTTTTCCTCGTCACGAATAACAATCGCAAATCCGCTGCGCTCGACCAGCGGGGCTTCATCGTCCGCCGCCTTGGCCTTGCGCCCGACCACGTCCAGCAAAACATAATCACCCGACTGAATTTCGCGCTCGACTGTCTCAGTGCTGGCGTACATGCGGCGCAAATTCTGGATTTCATCGTCCAGTTCGCTGCCCGCCGGGGCCTGCCACTCGTACGGGTAGCGAACCAGGCCATAGTCGCCCAGTTCGACCGTCGGTTGCAACGGCACAAGGAACTTGAACTTGGGCGGGTCGAGCGACTCGACATTTTCCAACTGTCCCATGCTGGCCGGTTCGATTTTGGCCTCGGTCAGCGCGGCGGGGTAAACCTCGTTGACCAACAGTTCGACGGCCTCTTCCACAATCACGCCTTCGCCATAGTGGCGCAGCACGATGTCGTAAGGAGCCTTGCCGGGCCGAAACCCGGGAATTTTGGCTTTTTCAGAAATTTTTCGCGCGGCGCGGCGCTTGGCCGCCTCCATGCGGTCGGCATCAACTTCGACGACCATTTCGACCTGGTGGTCTTCGCGGGGGGTGGTAACGATATTCAACGTGACAATCCTTCCTTCATAAAAGAAATCCTGCTTCTGCTGGTGGGGACGGCGGGAGTTGAACCCGCACGCCTTTCGGCACTTGATCCTAAGTCAAGCCTGTCTGCCAATTCCAGCACGTCCCCGAACGGGCGCAAGGATTATAAGCGAGGGATGAAGGCGCGTCAACGATTTTGCAAAAACGGGTATAATCGCGCTCTTGCAGATTTTCATCGGAGAACTTTGAATGAGTCGAGTCATCAACCCGGATTCAGTCGGGAAAGAAAGAACGCAACTAAGCAAGGGCATTGTGCTTGCCATTCGGGAATTGGCGCGCCAGTCTGACCCCGGGCCTGAATCCCGCGATATGGCGGCCTTCATCGCCCTGGCGCTGGCGCAAATCACCGCCGGCATAGACGCCTCGGTAGCCGCCTGGGAAAAACGCGGCTACTGGGTCAAGGCTGACCGCTTCCGCATGGACTGGATGTGGGCCGAATCTTGCGCCGCAAAAATGAAAGCCGCCGTCCTGGCCGACGATTGGGCCACGATTGCGCTGACCATGACCCAGGTTGCCGCCAAACTGGGCAAAATCAATGTGCCTGCCGGGCACCGACTGGGGCGTCCCTGGGTCGGCGCCTGGAAAAAGTTAAGTCAGGAATCATGAATAACCCGCTAGACCAATTCGCAGAAACCAGCCCGTCGAAGCCCCCCAAAACACTCGGAAAATTCCAGGCCGTTCGCATCGGCCACAGTATGCCCAAGCCCGCCAGGCGTTGGGGCTGCCTATGGATTGTCTTGTTGCCGCTTCTGGCACTGGCCGTTTACCTGTTTGCGCCGTTTCGCAGCACCATCCTCATCCTGGGCGTCGATGGCGGCCTGGGGCGCGGCGACCTCGGCCGCACCGATACCATCATCCTCGCGGGAATCTCTCCCCTCCAGCCGAAAGTTTCCATGCTTTCCATCCCCCGCGACCTGTGGGTGAGCCAGGCCGACGGCAGCGAGAACCGCATCAATACGGCTTTCTTTTTTGCCGAAGCCGAAAAACCTGGCAGCGGCGCGCGCGCCACCGGACAGGTCATCTATAAGAACTTTGGCGTCCCGGTCGATTACTCGGTTGTCTTAAACATGGATGGGGTGGCTGGAATCGTGGATGCTCTGGGCGGCATCGAAATCAGCCTGGAGCGGCCCAATGCCGGATACTCTGCCGGAACACACCGATTAAACGGCGCACAAGCCCTGGCATTTGCCCGTGACCGAAGCGGTGGCGATGATTTCGGTCGCATGGCGCAGGGGCAAATCCTTTTCAGGGGCCTGCTGCGCGAACTGCTCAAGCCCGCCTCCTGGCCGCGCCTGCCCGAGTTCTACCTGGCTGTGAGCGAAGCTGCTCGCATAGATGTCCCGGTCTGGCAGTGGCCGCGCCTGGGCCTGGCCATCCTGCGCGCCGGGCCGGGCGGAATCGAATCACGCGCCATCAGCCGCGAAATGGTGACTCCATTCACCACCAGCGGCGGCGCACAAGTCTTGCGGCCAAATTGGGAGGCCATCCGGCCAACTATTTTTGAGCTTTTTGGACGCTAAAAGATGGGCGGGAATGTTCCCGCCCATCTTTTTTGTTGCAAAAAACCTATGGCTGGTAGGTGATATTCAGGGTCGGGGAGCCGCAGGAGATGTAGTCAGCCAGGCTGTCGCCGTTGCTGGGGCCAGCCGGGTGCAGGCGAATCTGGAAGCGGGGGCTGCTCGCGTTGACCCTGGTTTGGACGCGCGCTGTGACACTAATCGGGCTGCCCGGGGCAGCATTGAGCAACTGGATGCCCGTCCCTGAAATGTTATAGGCCGACTGACTCAGCGGCAGGGAAAACTCAACCTCGCCCACCCAGATACCAGCAAGGTTGCTGAACGGGTTGCGCACAACCGAACAGCCGCTCAAATCAAGCGTGGCATTGGTAATCGTCTTCCCGGCCAGGGCGGCAATGTCGAAACTCATGTAACCGCGCGCCAGGTGGTTCGAGCCAGTATCACCCGCCAGGATGGAAGACGGAATACCCTGTCCGGCCGCCGGTTCGTAGACGGTTCCGCTTCCGCTGGCAATCGGGGTCAGGCTGACGAAGGCAATGGCCGGGGGCAAGGTCGGCGTAACGGTGGGATTTACCGCCTTGATGTCCACCCAGAAAGAGCCGGTCGAAAGGCCGAACAAGACGCCCGCGCCATCGCGCAATCGCCAATATCCACGATAATTTCCGGCGGAGGCCGGGGCGGTCAGGCTGACGGAAACGTCCACCGTTGCGCCGGGTGAGACGCTGCCAGCCAGGGGTTGGGTATCAGGCCCGCCCATCTTCTCTCCCCTGTCGAAAACCAGCGAGTAACTCGAATTCCAGGTGCATGAGCCAGTGTTCCGCAGCCGCCAGGTTTTCGTGAAGGTCCCGCCTGTGACAATGCTCGACCCGTCGGGGATGGTAACGTCCTGGACAAACGAAACCGCATTGCACGGGATTGGCGTCGGAGTGGGGCTGAGTACCGGGGTCAGGGACGCGGTAGCGGTCGGCTCGAAAGTGGCCGTCGCCACGACATCAGGGACAGGGGTCGTTGGCTGCGCCAGCGCCGAGCGGGTCAGTTCCGCCTCGACAGTCTGGGCGGCAATCGTGAAGGCTGCATCCGGGCCAGAATCAGGGGGCGGCGTAGCGGCTCCTCCGGGCAAGTTGCAGGCCAGGGCGGCGATTAAAAGCGCCGCAAGGGATAAATACAAGCGTTTAGACATGGGTCTCTCCTCCGTTTTTTTATATCGAAATTAC
>JAGVAO010000231.1 GCA_020060235.1 Anaerolineales bacterium
ACCGTTTCGTAGGTGACATCGCGCAACAGGGCGTGTTTGAAAGCGTATTCCGTGGTGTCTGAAAAAGCGGAAACGGGATGACTGAAAATCAACTCCTTGGCGCGCAGGGTCGCCAGCGAAGCCTGCAACCGCTCGCGCTCGCTCTCGATTTCAGGGCTGATGGCTTCCAGGGCGCGGTCCCAGAAAATTCGGCCAATAATTGAAGCGCGCTGGAGGGCGGTGCGCTCCAGGCTGTCGAGGCCGTCGAGGCGGGCCTGTAAAACGCCCGAAAGGCTGGGCGGGATGTTGAGTTTGTCGAGGCGAGCCAGGTTGACCTGCCAGGGTTCATCGGAGATATCAACTACCCGGCCTTCTATCAGGGTTTTGACCAGTTCTTCCATATAAAACGGGTTGCCTTCGCCGCTGCCGACCACCAATTCGCGCAAGGCCGAGGGTAGGATTTCCACTTTCCGAAGCACCTGCTCGACAAAGGCGCGGCTGTCTTTGCGACTGAGCGGCTCAAGGTGCAGGGTGGAGGCGTTCGGGAGTCCGCGTCCCCAATTCGGGTAACGCTCGAACAGTTCGGGGCGGGTTGCGCAAATCGCCAGCACCGGCATCTCGGCAGGCAAATTCCTGAAAAGCATGGAAAGGGCATCCAGCGAGGCGGTATCGGCCCATTGCAGGTCATCCAAAACAAAAATAAGCGGACAGGACTGCGATGCGCTTTCGACCAGACGCATGATGCTGGCAAACCCCAGGCTGCGCACCTGGCCGGGGTCTGAGAGCAGGCCGCGCAAATGCGGGCTTTCGCTGAAGTTATAACCCACCAACTGCCCGACAAAGTGGGCTTTTTCTTCGGCTGCCGGGTCGTCGGGCAAAAAAGCCTTGAATCCGTTCTCCATTTTTTGGTAAACAACCGAGAGCGGGTCGCTATCCTGAATCTGGAAGCGGAAGGCCACAATTTCGCGCAGGAAGGCGTAAGGCGCGTTGGTCTGGGATGGGGCAAAACGACCCAGGAAGAGGTAGTAATCGTTGGGCTGGGGGTCTGTCCAGGTCAGGAATTCGGTAAAAAGACGGCTCTTGCCCAGGCCCATTTCGGCAACGATATTTATCAGTTGTGCCCGGCGTTCGCCAAAAAGCCTGTGATAGGCATCCTGCAATTGGCCGAGTTCGTATTCGCGGCCAACCAGTTCGGTTTCCACGCCTTCGACCCCGCGCGTTATCAGGTGAAAAGCGCGCGGGCGAGGCCTCAGGGCACTGTAAGGCTCGACCGTCTCCGATTTGCCTTTCAATCGCATGGGGGATAACTTTTCGACATCGAAAATGCCGCGCACCAGGCGATACGTGTCAGGCGCAACCAAAATTTTACCCGCCGGGGCACCCTGATTCAGGCGCGCCGCCAGGTTGACGGTATCGCCAATCGCCGTAAACTCGCCCGTCGTCCCCACCTGGCCGACAATGGCCGGGCCGGTATTAATCCCGGCTCGCAGGCTGATGCCCTCCCCGGCAAAGACCGGCATTTCTGCCGAAATATCCTGCAAAATACTTCTCATCCCCAGTGCTGCGCGGATGGCTTGCTCAGGGTCGTCTTCGGCGATGCTCTCCGCACCCCACAAGGCCATGACCCCGTGCCCCATGTGCTTATCGACACGTCCCCCGTGGGACAGGATGGCCGAATCGAGTCGTTCCCACAGAGCATTGACGGCATCACGCAGGTCTTCCGCATCGTAGCGTTCGCCCAAAGCCGCCAGGCCCGGAATATCGGCAAAAAGGACGGTGATGGTTTTGCGTTTCTGCGAATCGTCCTCAACCGGATTTTCGGCGGCCTGGCGCAGGGCAGCCAACCTGTCACGCAGCGGCCCCAGGGCGGCATCCACAACAGAATCGCCCAACGCCGAGCGCTGGGCATCAAGAGCGGAAATTGCCTGTTCTAGTCGGGTAATGTCTGGATTCATGGGGCGGGTGGCCAGGTCAGGGAATATCCCCATTTTACATGATTATTCGGGCCGCAAGAAGGCAAACCCCGCCGGGTCGTGGTATAACAGCCGAAACCAAAATGTGAGGATACCCAGGTGGAACTCAACCAACTTTACAATTTTCTACTGGAACGAAAAAACAATCCTAAGCCAGGCTCGTACACCAACTCGCTGTTCGATGAGGGTCTGCCGCGCATGGCCCAGAAAGTCGGCGAGGAAGGCGTCGAGGTAGCGGTCGCCGCCCTGGCGCAGGAAGACTCGCGCCTGGTGGAAGAAATCGCCGACCTGACCTACCATACCCTGGTGTTGATGGCCGCGCGCGGAATCTCGCCCGAACAAATTCGGGCGGAACTGGAACGCAGGCATCGCTAATCCCCCTTTTTAAACAGGGAAGCCGGGGTTTACCCGGCTTTGTCGTAGCGCCACAATTGCATCATCGAACGTTTTTTGTCGGGGTCGCACAGCCCCTTCAGGCTGCATCCGCGGCAGGCGTCGGCGCAGGAATTTTGCTCGTAGGTTTTGAGCATTCCCATGCGGCGCAGGTGGTCGAGCATGGCCTCCACCATCTGCGGGGATGTCTCCAGCCGTTTCGCCAGCAGGGCGGATTCCAGCGGCCCGCCAGCGCGGATTTCAGTCATCAATCGCTCAAGCATCTTATAGACCCATCCAGGTGGCCGCGTTGTAAACAAGAATGCCCGCCACCACCGAAATCACCAGGAACATGCCGACGTTGACCAGCGCCCAGCGCCACGAGTTGGTCTCTTGTTTGATGACCGCCACCGTCGCCAGGCAAGGGACGAAAAGCATCGTCACCACCAGGAAAGAAATCGCCGTAGCAGTCGAGAAGGATTGGGTCAGCG
>JAGVAO010000229.1 GCA_020060235.1 Anaerolineales bacterium
CATACGTGGGCTCTTCCTATCTGTGGACGGGCGTAGCCCGTCCACGCCCCCCTCTTCCCCCTTCTTTTTGAGAAGGTACCGCAGCAATTATACAATGGAGATGCTTGTCCGCTTATATGAAGCATGTTAACATTCGGGCATGAAGCACGGGACAGGCGAACTGACCGAACTGTATCTGGAAAACGGACTGCGGGGTGGACGGCTGCTGTGCGCGCAGAATTTAATTCCCGCGCCGGGGCAATACCTGCTGGCGCACGACGGTTCCGACGCGCCCCTGCCTGTTCCCGTTTTCAGCGCCGGTCCTGTCCCCGGGGGATTCCTGCTTGCGCCTGCCATCCCGCAGACCTGGCAGCCCGGCGCGTCCCTGTCGTTGCGCGGCCCGCTGGGGCGCGGCTTTTCCCTGCCCGCCGCTGCCCGGAATATCGCCCTGGTTTCGTTGGGTGAGACCTCCGCGCGCCTTAAGCCCTTGCTGACTGCTGCGCTGGGACAGGGCGCCTCGATTGTGCTGGTCAGCGACCTGGACCTGGCTGAACTCCCGCCTGAAGTCGAAGTCCAGCCGCTTGCTGCGCTGGTGGAGATCGCGAAATGGGCGGATTACCTGGCCATCGATGTGCCTCGCGAGTTCCTGCTGGGGCTGCGTGAAATGCTGGGGTTCAGCAAGCAGGCCAGGGTCAGGTTCGAAGCGCAGGTGCTGGTCGTCACGCCCATGCCGTGTGGCGGACTGGCCGAATGCGGCGTCTGCGCGGTCACGACCCGCCGCGGTTGGAAGATGGCTTGCAAAGATGGTCCCGTGTTTGATTTGAGAGAGTTAATATAAAACCCCTCTCCCTTGAGGAAGAGGGGCAGGGGTCAGGGCGGTTTCTTAATTCCTAATACCAGATCCTGAACGATGTCGTCGTCTTGCCCCCCAGGTCGTTGTAAGACACGTTAATATCCACGTGAACAAGCTGGCCGTTGGGCTGGTTCTGGAAGGCGAACGTCAGCATGCCAACACCCCTGTTGTTGATCTCGAAGGCCTGTTGCAGGGTGCCCCCGCTCGCCAGACGGATGGTAGCCAGACCACTCGCGCCTGCAACCGGCTGCAAGTTCTGATCCTGTACCAGCACGTAGATGGTCTGCTGGTCAGTCGAGGTGGTGACCGCATTTTTGGGGAAGGCGCGCACCCGCAGGCTGAGCACCAGGTTCGGCCTGGCATCTTGCGTGGAAGGTTTCAGAAAAGCGGGGTCTTCGCCGAGCTGGTCGAAGTAGATGCGCCCCAGGTCTGTCAACCCGATGCGCTGGTCTTCTGCCAGCCCCGGACGCCATTCGAAGCGTGCATTCTCGAAATACTGCACGATCTGGTTGTTGCGGAATTCAAAGGGCGAAATGGGATAACCAAAGCGCGCTACGCCGCCGTTCTGTTCGTAGAACTCCAGGAAGGCAAAACAGACGGAGTGTCCCGTCTCTGTGAAGGCGCGGCAGGCAAAGGCGTTGTTGATCACCAATTGACGTCCGGGGGTGTAGGTTTCTCGCCCGAGCGGGGTGAGCTTCACACTTTGCAGGGGATCGGACGACTGCTCGAACCGGGCACGCTGGAAATACTGGACTGTTTTGCCGTCTTTACTGGTGAATTGTTCGGTAAGCGGGTATCCGAATATGAGCGTCGGGTTCGAAACACTGCGATAGTAGCGTAAAAAATCCCCCCTGACGTAATGGCCGGTTTGCGCAAAATACTCTACATCCGTGGCCTGTGCCTGAACAGATCCCCAGGAAGTAAAGAGCAGACAAAATGCCGCAATAAGAGCGATCCAACGGCCTGTTTTCACCATACCATCATTATACTCAAACTAAAATGGCAGGACATTACAATTGACTAACGACCTGAAAAGGCCTGAATTGCCTCGACAATGCGTTCCGCGGCATGGCCATCGCCAAACGGGTTGGCCGCTTTGGCCATCTTTGCGTGCGCGGACGGGTCATCCAACAAGCGCCGCGCCTCACGGACGATCCTGCCTGTGTCCGTTCCGACCAGTTTCAACGTGCCGGCTGCGACTCCCTCCGGCCGTTCGGTCACTTCGCGCAGCACCAGTACCGGCACGCCGAAGGCAGGCGCTTCTTCTTGAATACCGCCCGAATCGGTCAGGATGATTTTTGCGCGTTTTTGCAGATGGACCAGCGGCAGGTAATCCAGCGGCGGCAGGAGTGTCACATGCGGTACGCTTTCCAGAATCCGCTTGACGGGCTCCTGCACGTTGGGGTTAAGATGCACGGGATAGACAATTTCCACATCGCCGCGCCCGGCCAATTCCTTGAGTGCCAGGCAGATATTCTCCAAAGGCCGGCCGAAATTTTCTCGCCGGTGAGCCGTAACGAGGATTAAATTTTTTACATCTCTATGGCGGTGGTTGAGTAGGCGGTGATCGTCCGCCGTATCGAAACCAGGCGAAGCAATCTCCAGCCTTTCAAATAACTCTTTGATTTCGTCTGGCTCCGGCTGCCCCGCCACAAACTGCAAGGCATCGATGACCGGGTTGCCAGTTACGGCAATGGCTTCGTCGGGAATCCCTTCGCGCAGCAGGTTTTCCCGCGCCTGTCCCGTGGGCGCAAAATGCAAATCCGCTACCACGCCTGCCACGCGCCGGTTGATTTCTTCCGGGAAGGGCTGCCACTTGTCATGGGTGCGCAGCCCGGCTTCCACGTGCCCCACTTTGATGCGATGGTAGTATGCCAGCAGGGAGGTGATCGCCACGGTGGTTGTGTCGCCCTGTACCAGCACCCAGTCGGGTTCGAAGTCAGCCAGAACGGGGTCGAGGTGAGTGAAGATGGCCGCGCTCATCTCCGCCAGCGACTGGTCGTCGCGCATCAGGTCCAGGTCGTAATCCGGCCGGATGCCGAACAGGTGCAGCACCTGGTCGAGCATCTGGCGGTGCTGCGCCGTGACGCAGGCGCGCGAAGCCACGCCGGGGGTTTGCGCCAGTCGCTGCACCACCGGGGCCATTTTGACAGCCTCGGGCCGCGTGCCGAAAACGGACAGAATTTTCATTGTCCTTATTTGTTCACACCCAACCGGAACACCCGGAAGCCTGCCTCTTTCCAGGCAGCCGCATCCCAGGCGTTGACCGTGTCCACCACTACGCGCGCGGACGTTAGCGCCGCAACTTCGGACGGATCCATTTCACTAAATTGTGAATGGCGTACGAGCAGCAGGATGGCATCCGCATCTTTGAGGACATCTTTCAGGGATGCCGCCATAGGGATGCCCGGCAGACCTTCCGTTTTGAACGGCTCGAACGCGCGGACATCTGCTCCCGCGTCGATCAGCAGGTGCGCCACTTCGGCGGCAGGACTCTCGCGCAGGTCGTCCACATCCGGTTTGTAGGCCAGGCCGAGCGCGGCAATTTTCTTGCCCTTCAACGAGCCGAGCGCTTTTTGGACGAGTGATAGCACGTAATGCGGCTGCTCGTCATTGACCTTGCGCGCCGTATAGATCAGCGGCGTCAGGTCGGGCGCGGTTTCGACGAAGAACCAGGGGTCCACGCTGATACAGTGCCCGCCTACGCCCGGCCCCGGCGACAGGATGTTGATGCGCGGGTGCAGGTTGGCCAGGCTGATGGCTTCCCACACGTCCACGCCGAAACGCTCGGCGAGACGCGCGAATTCGTTGGCGATGGCAATGTTGACATCGCGGGTGGTATTTTCCATCAGTTTGACCATCTCGGCGGTGGTGGCATCGGTCTGGATGATCTTGCCTTTGACAAAGACTGTATACAACTCAGCGCCCGCCTGCGCGGATTCAGGTGTCACGCCGCCGATGACGCGCGCGTTCTCGATCAACTCGCGCAGGATCTGGCCGGGCAGCACCCGCTCGGGCGAGTAGGCCAGATGGAAATCGGAACCCGCTTTGAGCCCCGACCGCTCGAGGATCGGTTTGACCAGGTCGACTGTGGTGCGCGGCGGGGAGGTCGATTCGAGCACCACCAGGTTGCCTTTCCGCAGATATGGAACGATGGCTTCGGCAGCGGACGTCACGGCGCGCATATCG
>JAGVAO010000116.1 GCA_020060235.1 Anaerolineales bacterium
GGCAAGTTGCAGGCCAGGGCGGCGATTAAAAGCGCCGCAAGGGATAAATACAAGCGTTTAGACATGGGTCTCTCCTCCGTTTTTTTATATCGAAATTACATCCTCAGTGTAGCAAAGCGGCCCGTCACAGTCAATTACAGAACGATTGAAATGGCAGGAATGTGACTATTTGGCGATTTGTGTGTTTTTGCACTATGTTTATGAAGAATACGAAGGTTGAAATGTAAAATATTG
The DNA here is from genome assembly GCA_020060235.1 of Anaerolineales bacterium. GTDB lineage: Bacteria > Chloroflexota > Anaerolineae > Anaerolineales > Villigracilaceae > UBA8950. Next base: position 235 of record JAGVAO010000116.1, read on the forward strand.
CATCTCGATAAGCACCAGGCAAATATTACCGGACGGAGGATTGCCCGCATGGAAAACCGCAGTTTTCAAATCATTAATGGCAAAGTGATAATTCGCATCAAGGACCGTGTCTGCGACACATCAGAGGAGTTGCTGGCCAGCCGCCTGTTTTACACAATCCTGCGGCGGGTTGTGCGCGAGTTATCGAAAAAGAATTCTCGCCTGTTAAAAATCTTCGCATCGACCCATATAAGCGAGCAGGACATGCGCCTGCTGATAAAAATGCTTCAATTCCTAGCCAAACTGCCTGTCGAGCATGCTGTCAAACTTGTGGACGGTTCGGCCCAGTTTGCGCGCGACAAGGACCTGCTTGGCGAGTTCATCGAGTATCTCTACAATTACTGGCGCAACCTGACCCGCCTGGTCATCTGCGATTCGGAGGGCAATCGATTCGACAGGCGTCCGTACCGAACGTTCAACCAGACCGTCGAGCAGTTGACCCACCTGGTGCGCGGCACCTACCGCGAGATACAGGAAAACATCAGCGGCGACCACCCGCGCATTTATCGGCAGGTGCCAGCCGGGGGTGGGATTGCCACCATCGCCCTGTCGAGGCAGTTGGCGCTGCCAGAGCACATCCAGGACAAGGTGGGGCATATCCCCGTCATTCGCCAGGTGCTGCTTTATCCGCCGCTCATTTTTACGCCCCCAATGAACAAGCGCTCCGGCATGTTCGAGCGTGTCTACCAAAATCCCGCCGAAAATGTGGACTTTCGGCGGGAGGACTGGCTGTGCTACCCGGCCATGGTCGGGCCGCAACTCATCCTGGTCTATTTTTCGCTGCGATTCTTCGAGCACGGGTTTACCCTGAGTAACCTGTTCGAATTGGCCGACGACAAAGCCCTCGAGAAAACCCCCGATGCGATTTATTTTTTCGGCATCCCGGAAAACCAATTCCCCGAAATCGGCAAATCGCAAACCATTTTCTTCGACGACGAAGAACACAAACTGCTGATTGGGGCCGTGCCTGAGAAAGATGAGTTCAGTTATTTTGGCTATCTCAAGAAAATGGTGCTGACCCTGCACAACATCCGCATGATGAAGCAGGGACGCCTGCCCTTTCACGGGGCGCTGGTGCACCTTCTGATTCGCGGACAGCGCGGCTACACCGTGCTGTTGATTGGCGACACCGGCGCGGGAAAGTCTGAAACCCTGGAGGCCCTGCGCCTGATTGGCTCGGACGACCTGGAGGATGTCATTATCATCGCTGACGACATGGGTTCGCTCGATATTGCGGAGGATGGCAAACTGCGCGGCTTTGGAACTGAGATCGGCGCGTTTGTGCGTCTCGACGACCTGAATCCCGGGTACGCCTTCGGCCAGATTGACCGCACCATCATCATGAGTCCCAACGAGGTCAACGCCCGTGTGGTACTGCCGGTCACAAACTATAGAACGGTCATGCAGGGCTATCCGGTGGATATGGTCTTGTACGCCAACAACTACGAATCGGTTGACGACAAGACACCGGCCATCGAGCCATTTAGCGACATGGAAACCGCCTTTGCCACCTTCCGCGCCGGGGAGGTGATGAGCAAGGGCACAACCACATCCCAGGGCAAGGTCGGAACGTACTTTGCCAATGTTTTTGGCCCTGCCCAATATGTGGAAGAGCATGATAGTTTAGCGCGCAAATACTTCAAACAACTATTCTCATCCAACACCTATGTCGGGCAGATGCGCACCCAGTTAGGCATTCCCGGCTTCGAGATGAGCGGGCCGGAACAGTCTGCCCGGGCACTGCTGGCGTTGTTGAAGGCAGGGCTGCCCGGTTAACCCCCGCAGGTTCCCCAAAAATATCCTTCCCGGCCTGTTCGCCTGGTTTAACATTCACCAGCGAACAGGCTGGTGGTTTTACGCGGCATACACGCTATAATATCAAGGCCATTTCCAAAACCCAACGAGGAAAATCCGATGATACAAATCGACACTTTAGACCCTTTTCGAGGTTGGACACGCAGAACCTATCATTTTTTGGACGATAAGATGGTTGTCAAATCTACATCCATCACATCTGACTATGAATTTGAAGTCCAGTACAAGGACATAAAAGTAATAAGCAACAAACTCCTTGTTAATAGATTTGGGACTCTCTATGGTTTCTATCTTGGTATTACAATATTGACTATCAATTGGGTTATAGATGGCTTGATTGTTATTTCTCCATTATTCCAGTTCATGTTGCAAATCGGTTTTTTGATAGGTTTTTTTGTTGCCCTGTTCTTTTACTATATTGAAGAAATTTACGGCTTTCTAAGCGAAGATAGGGATTATCTGGCATTTATCTTTGTTAATAGCAAAAATCGCCTGGCCGTAGAACAGGCTATTGCTATTATTCGGAATAAAACTCAAATTTTGAGCGAAACACATCTGGAAAATCCCATGGATGGGGAAGAATTTCTTTATACATTTACAAGTTGGGATATTCCGGATTTTCTGAATAAGTCCGTGACCTACTTTTATGAAGACCGCCTCGTTGATATGGAAAAAAGCTTGACGGAGGAGTTGGTCACTGAAATTAAGTACACTGAACTTAGCGGAAAAACCCAGGTTACAAAGTGCGCGAATAAAAATTGGGGAATTATTTCCTATCATTGGTTCGGTCTTTTTATAATGTCTTTCGGCGTAGTCATTATGTTTTTTCCGCAAGCAATTAAAGGAAATATTAATGCATTCTTTTTCCTTATCGCTGGCCTATTGATTTGGTTTTTTCTTCATATGATGAAATTTGTGAAACAAGATATTGTCTATTTTTACAATACGAACCAGCAAATAATTTATTGGAATTGGTTGACATCACGAAATCGTAAACAAATGGAACAGATAATCGCCTTCATTGAGGAAAAAACGGGTTATACAAAAAGTAGCGAAATCGCTTAATTATTTACCAATTACCATTCACCAATTACCAATTACCGCTAACCACCCTTGGAGCCTCCCCATGTCCTTCACCCTCCTGCAAGAACGAACCATCCCTGAAATCGCCTCGACCGCCAAACTGTATCGCCACGACAAGACCGGCGCGCGGGTTTTATCGGTGCTCAATGCCGACGAGAACAAGGTCTTCGGCATCAACTTCCGCACCCCGCCGCAGACATCCAACGGCATCGCCCACATTATGGAGCATGCGGTGCTGTGCGGTTCGCGCAAGTACCCGGTCAAGGAGCCGTTTGTCGAACTCATCAAAGGCTCGTTGAGCACCTTCCTGAACGCCTTCACCTACCCCGACAAAACCTGCTACCCGGTCGCCACCACCAACCTGAAGGATTTTTACAACTTGATAGATGTTTATCTCGACGCGGTGCTGTACCCGCTCATCCCGGAGCGCACGCTCCAGCAGGAGGGCTGGCACTACGAACTTGACAGCCCTGACGCGCCGCTGACCTTCAAAGGAGTGGTCTTCAACGAGATGAAAGGCGCGCTCTCATCTCCCGACGACCTGCTCGGTGAACTCTCGCAGCAGTCGCTCTACCCGGATACACCTTACGGACTGAACTCCGGCGGCGACCCGGCGGTCATTCCCGACCTGACCTACGAAGAATTCAAGAATTTCCACGAAACCTACTACCACCCATCCAATGCCTATATCTATTTCTACGGCGACGACCCGGAAGAGGAGCGCCTGCGCCTGCTCGACGAATGGCTGGAGGCCTTCGATGCGAAGGAGGTCAATTCCGCGCTGCCGCTCCAGCCGCAATGGCAAGCCCCAAAACGGATAACCCATCCCTACGACAGCGGCGATTCGGATGACGCCAAAGCCTATGTAACAGTCAACTGGCTGATGCCCGAAAGCACCGACCCCGAAACCACCCTCAGCCTGTCGGTTCTGTCGCATATCCTGCTGGCCACCCCGGCCTCCCCGCTCAAAAAGGCCCTGCTCGATAGCGGCCTGGGCGAAGACGTGACCGGCGGCTACCAGGAAGAACTGCGGCAGGGTTATTTCACAGCCGGGCTGAAAGGCGTCCGGCGCGAGAACCTGGAAAAGGTGGAGGAAGTCATCCACACCACCCTGGCGGAACTGGCCCAAAGCGGCCTCGACCCCGATACGGTGGCGGCCTCCCTCAATACCATCGAGTTCCGCTTCCGCGAGCAAAACACCGGGCAATTCCCGCGCGGCCTGTTCCTGATGCTCAACGCGCTAGCCCCCTGGCTGTATGATGGCGACCCAATCAGCGGCATGGCCTTTGAAGCCCCGCTCAACGCCGTCAAGAGTCAGCCAAAGGGCTACTTCGAGCGCCTGATTAAGCAACACCTGATTGACAACCCGCACCGCACGACCCTGCACCTTGTCCCCGACCCCGAGGAAGGCCAGCGCAAGGAAGCCGCCGAAACCGAGCGGCTGGCCAAAGCCAAAGCCGCCCTGACGCCGGGGCAAATCGAAAAACTGATTGCTGACGTGGCCGAACTGAAAAAGCACCAGGAAACCCCCGATAGCCCCGAAGCCCTGGCGACCCTGCCCGCGCTGAAGCTTTCCGACCTTGAGCGCCAGGTCAAGGCCATCCCGCTCGAAGTCGGCGAACTGCACGGCGCAAAACTGCTCACCCACGACCTGCCCACCAACGGCATCGCCTACCTCGACCTGGGCTTCGACCTGCACAACCTGCCCGCCGACCTGCTGCCTTTTGTGGGCCTGATGGGCCGCGTCCTGCTGCAAATGGGTACCGAAACGCAGGATTACGTTGCCCTGACGCAGCGTATCGGCAAAAGCACCGGCGGCATCCGCGCGGAGGTGCTGGCATCCGCCATTCGCGAGTCGCAAAATTCGGCCCTGTATTTCTTCCTGCGCGGCAAAGCGACCACAGACAAGGCCGCCGAACTGCTTGCCATCCTGAAAGACGTGTTGCTGACCGCCAAACTTGACAACCGCGAACGTTTCAGGCAAATTGTGCTCGAAGACAAAGCCGGGGCCGAGGCCGGGCTAATTCCCGGCGGCCACCTGGTTGTCAAAAACCGTCTTTCGGCGCGCTTTAGCGAGGCCGACTGGGTTAATGAGCAAATCAGCGGCATCGATAACCTATTCTTCCTGCGCAGCCTGGCCGAGGAAATCGAGAAGGATTGGGAGTCTGTTTTGGGGAAATTGGAGACGGTTCGGCGTCTGTTGCTGAATCGCGCCTCGATGATTGTTAATGTGACCCTCGACTCTGCCTCCTATGGAACGTTCCACCCTGCGCTGGCCGCCCTTATCGAAGCCTTGCCTGCGGCTATAACAGGGTCTTCCGCCTTCAACATTCAACCTGCAAGACCAAACGAAGGCTTAACCATCACCGCCCAGGTCAACTACGTCGGTAAAGGCGCAAACCTGTATGCCCTCGGCTACGAACCGCACGGCTCGGTGCATGTCATCCGCCGCTACCTCGGCACCACCTGGCTGTGGGACAAAATCCGCACGCAAGGCGGGGCCTATGGTGGATTCAGCACCTTCGACATCGCCACCGGCACTTTTGCCTATCTCTCGTACCGCGACCCCAACCTGCTCGCCAGCCTCGACAGTTACGACGCCACCCCGGCATTTCTCCGCAGCCTCGACCTGAGCGAAAGCGAACTGACCAAAACCATCATCGGCGCGAGCGGGATGCTCGACCCCTACCTGCTCCCCGACGCCAAAGGCTGGACGAGCATGATTCGCCACCTGACCAACTATACCGACGAAGAGCGCCAGCGCATCCGCGACGAGGTGTTGGGAGCAAGCATCACCGACTTCAAACGCTTTGCCGATGTGCTCGAACGGGTCGCCCAAAAAGGCGAAGTGGTCGTACTTGGCTCGGCCGGCGCGATTGAAAAAGCCAACCAGGAGCGCGCAGGATTATTGGAAGTCAAAAAGGTCATGTAGCAAACAGATTTAAGGAAACCCCGCAAAACTCGTGGGACGCCCCGCGAGTTTTGCCATTTTAAGGCAACAACGCAAAACTGCATCAGCAAGCGCGTAAAAAAGTTGTAGAATAAAAATGAACCTACAGGTCACCAACAAGGACAAATATGGATAACCCCGACCTTATCGACAACCAGCGTATGCTGGAAACTTTAATGAGCAACTTGCCCGGGATGGTTTATCGTTGCCAGAATGACCCTGAATGGACAGTTCAATACGCCAGCGAAGGAACCTACGCGCTTACAGGTTACCGTCCGCGCGATTTAATCGGGAATCGCAACATTGCATATGCGCAAATCGTCCATCCCGATGACAGGCAGTTTGTCTGGGAGAAAATCCAGGAAGCGATAAAACACTACAGTCCTTATGCCCTGGTTTACCGGATTATCGACGCTTCCAACATCGAGAAATGGGTCTGGGAGAAAGGGCGCGGCATTTTTGACGAAAACGACCGATTGCTCTTCCTCGAAGGCTTCATCATGGATATTACCGAGCAGAAAAAAGCCGAGGAAAGCCTGAGCGCCATCAACACCCGCCTGAAGGTGCTGATTAACGCCACCCCCGACATGATTCTGTTCAAAGACGCCGAAAACCGCTGGATGGAGGCCAACGCCGCCAGCCTAGCGCTCTTTGAACTGGATAAAGTGGATTACCGGGGCAAAACAAACGCCGAACTGGCGCGCCTGACCAACCCCATTTACAAACCGGCCCTGGAGAAATGCCACATCAGCGACGAGACCGCCTGGAAAAGCAAAAAAATCGGACGGGGCGAAGAAGTCATTCCGCAGCCTGATGGCAAACCCAAAATATTTGATGTTCTCAAGGCCCCAATTATCAATGCAGATGGCGAACGCGAAGGATTGGTTGTCTTTGGACGCGATATTAGCGAACAGAAAAAAGCCCAGGAAGAATTAAGAATTTCAGAACAGACCTATCAGGGCATTCTCGGCAGCGTCACCGAAGCAGTCTATATCCAGGATGAAAATGGGGTATTCCTCGACATCAATCATGCCGCAGAAAAATTGTACGGGTACGACCGCGCCGAGGTGGTCGGGAAAACTCCGCTTTTCCTCTCAGCGCCTGGCAAAAACGATTTCGATAGGCTGAGGGAACTCATCCAGAAAGCCTATGAAGGCCAGCCCCAGCGCTTCGAGTTCTGGGGAAAAAAGAAAAACGGCGAAACCTTCCCCAAAGAAGTATCCGTCTCGCAGGGATGGTACTTCGGAAAAAAAGCAATCATTGCCGTCGCCCGCGACATCACGGGCCGCAAACGAGCCGAACGCGCCCTCAAGAAACGATTGGAAGAACTGGAGGCCTTCAGCCTGATAGACCGCACCATCAGTTCCAGTTTCGACCTGAAAACCACCTTCGAGGTCTTGCTCAAGCAGGCAATCGCCAAGCTTGGCGTCGATGCCGCCGCAATCGCGCTTTTCGACCCCGACCTGCAAAGCCTGAAATACACAGCCGCGCAAGGATTCTACACGTCAAACCTTGAAAATATCACCGTCCGCCCGGGGCAAGGGTTACCCGGAAAAGCCATGCTCGAACGCCAGTTGGTCAGCGTGGTCGGGAAACAGGAACTCTACAACGACAAATGGTTTGCAAAACTGTGGCTGGGTGAAGATTTTCAGTCCTATTACGGTATTCCGCTGGTCGCCAAGGGACAGGTAAAAGGCGTCCTGGAGGTCTTCGACCGCTCCGAACTGTCCGCAAACCCCGACTGGCTCAACTTCTTCGAGACCATTTCCAACCAGACGGCCATCGCCATCGACAACACGGGCATGTTCGAGCGTCTCCAGCACGCCAACATGGAACTTGCCCTGGCTTATGACGCCACCATCGAAGGTTGGGCGCATGCCCTCGAACTACGCGAGGGCGAATCGCCGGGCCACATCACCCGCATCATCGACCTGACCATCGAACTCGCCCAGGCGCTGGGGCTTCCCTCCAGCGACATGATAAGCCTGAGACGCGGCGTTCTGCTGCACGATATAGGCAAAATGGGCATTCCAGACAAAATTCTGCTCAAAAAGGGTTTACTAACACGCGCCGAGCGCAAAATTATCGAACAACACCCCAGCATTGCCCACAACCTGCTCGCGCGCATCGACTACCTGAAGCATTCCATCAATATTCCGCTCTACCATCACGAAAAATGGGACGGCTCCGGCTATCCCGAGGGACTGTCGGGCAGGCAAATCCCCTACCATGCGCGTATTTTTGCCGTCATCGACGTATGGGATGCGCTGACCAACGACCGACCCCATCGCAAAGCCTGGAGCCGCGAGGAAGCCCTGAACCATATCCGCGAGCAATCCGGTAAGCACTTCGACCCCCAAATTGCCGAAGCGTTCCTGAAACTGATGAATGATTGATTTTCAGTGATGAGCCGCAACAAATAATGTTGCCCGTAGAGCGAGATGCTATCTCGCTCTACTTCATTCACGCCAAAACAGGGTTAGAATGTGGATATTCAACGGAGATACCCATGCCATTCGACTTTTCACACACCCCAGACCGCTCGCAGACCAACAGCCTTAAGTGGAGCAAGTACCCCCCGTCCGTGCTGCCGTTATGGGTGGCGGATATGGACTTTCCGGCCCCGCCCGCCGTCAACGAAGCCTTGGCCAGGGCGGTGGCGCACGGCGTTCATGGCTACGAATTTCCGAGTCGGCGGCTGCGCGAAGTAGTGGCTACGCGCATGGAACGCCTGTACGGGTGGAAAGTTTCCCCGTCCTGGGTCATCGCCACGCCCGGAATCATTGCCGGGTTCAACGCCGCCGCCTGGGCTGTCTGCCGGCCGGGGCAGGGAATTTTAACCCAGCCCCCGGTCTACCCGCCCTTTCTCAGCCTGCACAAAAACATCGGCGGCCTGGCGCACCAGGACGCTCCCCTGCGGGAAGTCGCCGAGGGCGAAAATTTACTGCGCTACGAAATCGACTTCGACCACTTCGAGTTCATGTTCGACACCGACGCGCCGACGCGGCTCTTCCTGCTGTGCAACCCGCACAACCCCACCGGGCGCGCCTTCAGCCGCGAAGAGCTGCTCAAAATGGCCGAAACCTGCCTGGCGCATAATACCCTCATCGTTTCGGACGAAATTCACAGCGAACTGACCCTGCCGCCCCACCGCCACACCCCGATTGCCTCGCTCTCGCCCGAAATCGCGGCCCGCAGCATCACCCTGATTGCGCCGAGCAAAAGTTTCAATGTCGCCGGGCTGTTTACCGGTTTTGCCATCATTCCCGATAAAGACCTGCGGGAAAGTTTTCTCAAGGCCGCCGAGCGGCTGTGCATGCACGTCCCCAGCCTGGGGCTGACTGCCGCCGAAGCGGCCTTCTCAGGCGAGTGCGACGAGTGGCTGGCAGACCTGCTCACCTACCTGGCGGCCAACCGCGATTTTGTGACCGAATACGCGCGCGCCAACCTGCCCGGAATCCGCGTCACCCACCCCGAAGCGACCTATCTCTCCTGGCTCGACTGCCGCGCCCTGAACCTGGCCCCCGACCCGTACCAGTTCTTTCTCAAAAAGGCCAGGGTCGCCCTCAGCAACGGGGCCGATTTCGGCGAGGGCGGACAGGGCTTCGTCCGCCTGAATTTCGGCTGTCCGCGCGGCACGCTGGAGGATGCCCTGGATAGGATGAAACAGGCCCTGGCAGAGGCAGGTTAAAGCAAAAACGGCGGTTGGCATACCGCCGTTTTTTTTACTGGGTTCGATTCCGGTTAACCAGCGAGGGCCGACTCGAGGTTGTCGTAAACCGGCAGCACGGCATCGATGCTTGCGAGTTTGAGCGTATCGCGCACCTGACCCGGCGGAACAATCAGGCCCAACTTGCCGCCGCGATTGACCACCGATTTGGCATTCAGCACCAACATGCGGATGCCAATCGAGGCCATGAACTCGACCGCGCTCATATCGACCAGCACGCGCAAGCCGTCGCCGGAGCAATAACCGGCAAAACGGGTCTCGACCTGCCCGACACCGGACACATCCAGTTTGCCGGACAGTGCCAGCAGGCGGGTTTGGTCTTCGAGTTCGCGGTAAGTCAATTCCATCATCACCTCCAGAAGCATGTAGGGCGGGATGCTATCCCGCCTTGTTTTGCAAAACGCGGGATAACATCCCGCGCCACATAAATTATCAGATAATTATAGTAAAATTTTCCAAGTCTTGGTTAACAGCAGGTTATCGTCTTGCAATAAAACTATCTGGGTCGGCGTACAAAACAATTCGTGAACAAATCCTCTCAATCGAAAAAGACGAAGTAGATGTACCCGCATATTGAAACAACGAGCAAAATTCTGATCCAGGACATCGAGAATTAACAATGCGAATCAAAATCATCGCCATATTTGCTCTGGTAGGATTCCTGATTGGATTCGGAATCTTTTACCTGTCTGAAAATTTTTCAGCTGGCGCATGGATGAAACTACCCAGGCACCCCGATAAAGTTGCTAAATTGATTACAGCAAATAGCCCCTACATTATCGAAACGACCGATGGGGATTTTTACCAACATGAAAAATGGCAAGAACCAAATTGGATAAAAGTAGAAATCCCAGAAAACCCAAATTACCCCATAGGGTTTGAACAACCTTGTGATTTTTCATCTCCTGAATTCTCTATATTCTCGAATTCTCCTGATGATATTGTCGATTGCATCCAGATAGAAACTCTAGCAGCAGATGGCTCTATTAGTTACACGCTCGCACTGGATGCCATTGGTGATATATGGGCATCCCAAATCACACGTACCGCTTACGAAACGGTCAATAAGTCATTGTGTCTTCCAAGCCTGGGACTGTTGGTTGGTGCTGGCTTAGGGATGGTTGCCGCGAGTGAGATTTTCAAACTTCAAGACAAAAAGGCAAAAACCTGAAAACAACTTGATGAACATTTGTTTCATGGTAAACTCACCGCATGAATCCCATTGTCGTCATTGATATCGAGACCACCGGTCTCGACCCGCAAAAAGACAGCATCATCGAAATTGCCGCCATTCGTTTTGACGGCCGGCGCATGGACGCCGAGTTCGAGACCCTTGTCAACCCCAACCGCCACATCCCTGAAAATATTACCCAACTGACCGGCATCGACGATGCCATGGTGCGCAACGCGCCGCGCATTGGCGATGTGCTCGGCGAATTGGAGCATTTCTGCGGCGACCTGCCCATTTTGGGACAAAATGTGCGCTTTGATTTGGGATTCCTGCGCCGCCACCGGGCTTTAACCTACAACGAGGCGGTCGATACCTACGAACTGGCCTCGGTCTTGCTGCCTTCGGCCAGCCGCTACAACCTGGGGGCTTTGGGCCAACTGTTGGGCATTCCGCTCTCGGCGACGCACCGCGCCATGGACGATGTGCGCGTGACCCTGGCCGTGTACCAGCGCCTGGTCGAACTGGCGGCGCAACTGCCGATTGATTTGCTGGCCGAAATCGTCCGCATGGGAGAACCGCTCGAGTGGGACGGCAATTTCGGCTTCCAGGAAGCGCTGCGGATGCGGGCGCGGGAGCAGGTGCAGGCCAAAAAGGTGCGTCCCGGCCACTCGGAGCAGGTTTTCGCCGAGGGTGAGTCCGCTCCGGCCCGCCCGCTTGGCCCGGTAAAAGAAGTCCTGCCGCTGGACGCCGATGAAGTGGCCTCCATTCTGGAGTATGGCGGGCCTTTTTCCCGCTATTTCGAGAGTTACGAGCAACGTCCCGAACAGGTGGAGATGCTGCGGGCGGTTTCGAACGCGCTTTCGTACAGCCAGCACCTGATGGTGGAGGCCGGGACGGGCGTGGGTAAGTCGTTTGCCTATCTCGTGCCTTCGGCGCTGTTTGCCATCCAGAACAATACGCGGGTGGTGGTTTCGACCAATACCATCAACCTGCAAGACCAGTTGATGAGCAAGGACATTCCGGCGGTGCGGGCGGCGCTCGATATTCCGCTGCGCGGGGCGGTTCTGAAAGGCCGCTCGAATTACCTTTGCCCGCGCCGCCTTGAGATACTGCGCCGCCAGGGGCCGCGCGATGCCGACGAGGCGCGCGTGCTGGCCAAGACGCTGGTCTGGACCCTGCAAGACGCCAGCGGCGACCGCGGCAACCTGAACCTGAACCGTCCGCAGGAAAAAGATGTCTGGATGAAACTCTCGGCGGAGGATGAGGCCTGCTCGAGCGAAACCTGCGCCGGGAAGATGGGCGGCACCTGTCCGTTCTACCGCGCCAAGCAGGCCGCCCAGGCCGCCCATATTTTGGTGGTCAACCACGCCCTGCTGCTTTCAGACGTGGCCGCCGAAGGCAAGGTGCTGCCCGAATACCAGTACCTGGTCATCGACGAAGGCCACCACCTGGAATCGGCCACCACCGGGGCGATGTCCTTCCGCATGAGCCAGGCCGATTTGGAGCGGCTGGTAAAGGAAGTCGGCGGTTCGTCGAGCGGGGTGCTGGGCAACTTCCTGCGCGCCGTCACCGACCTGGTGCGTCCCACCGAATATGCCGCGCTGGCAAACATGGTACACCGCGCCTCGGATTTGGCCTTCCGGCTCGAAAACCAGGCCCGCGACTTCTTCTACGGGCTGATGGAGTTCATGCAGTACATGCAGGAAGGCCGCCCGCAGAGCCTGTATGCTTTCTCGACCCGCATTTTGCCCGCCACGCGCACCGCGCAGGGTTGGGACGCGGTCGAAATCAGCTGGGATTCGACCGGCGAGACGATGCGCCTGCTCACCAATGTGGTTGGCGACGCCTACAAGGCGGCCAGCGAACTGTACGCCGACGGCGTTCAGGAAATCGAAGACCCGCTCGGCTCGTTGAGCGGCCTGTACCGGCGGCTGGTGGAGGCCGAAACGGCCATCAGCGGCATGATGCACGACCCGCAGCCGGAAACGATTTACTGGGTCGAAATCCAGCCGCAGAGCAAGCGCCTGACGCTCAACACCGCCCCACTGCGGATTGGGCCGCTGGTGCAAAAGCACCTGTGGCACGAAAAAGAAGCCGTCGTGCTGACCTCGGCCACCCTGACCGCCGCCGGAGATTTCACCTACGTCCGCAACACGCTGATGGCCGAGGAAGCCGACGAACTGACCCTTGGCTCGCCCTTCGACTACGAAGGTTCGACCCTGCTGTTCATTCCCAAAGACATCCCGGAGCCGAACGCGCCCGGCTACGAACAGGCCGTCAACCGCGCCATCGCGCAAACAGCGATAGCCAGCGGCGGGCGGATGCTGGCATTGTTCACCTCTTACGCGCAACTGAAGCGCGCTTCTCAGGCCATTGGCCCATACCTGCGCGACCAGGACATCCAGGTTTACGAGCAGGGTGAGGGCGCATCTCCGCAGGCCTTGCTGGAATCGTTCAAGAATACCGACCGCGCCGTTTTGCTTGGTACGCGCTCGTTCTGGGAGGGCGTCGATGTGCCGGGCGAGTCGCTGCAGGTGGTAGTGATTACAAAAATCCCCTTTGAAGTGCCCACCGACCCGATTATCGCCGCCCGCTCTGAGACGTTTGACGACCCCTTTGGCGAGTACCAGATTCCCGAGGCGATTCTCAAATTCCGGCAGGGATTTGGCCGCCTCATCCGCTCTGCCAGCGACCGGGGCGTAGTGGCCATCCTCGACCGGCGCGTGCTGACCAAGCAGTATGGACGACTGTTCCTCGGGTCGCTGCCGCAGTGTACCGTCCGCCAGGGAAACGCCGCAGACCTGCCCAGGCTTACGGAAAAGTGGCTGGGGGTGTAAAATACACGAATAAGCTAGCGGTTTGTCTAATGCGCCTGTGCCCATTGTGATATACTTTGCCTAAACAATGTACAGGTGCATTCATGCTCAATCAGTTACGGAACGGGAGATTGTTGTTAACAGTTGGGGAGTTCAATACTGCAAATCCATTCTTAAAAAAATATTCCAATAAGAAGATAGAAGTTTCTTATTTTCACTGGTCAAGACGCAAAGAAATCATAAACAAGGCATCTCACCCTAATTCCCGTCCGGGCAGTTGGCTGGGACAAGGCGGCTCGTGAACAAGATTCGCGTACTGGTTGTAGAGGACCAAAACGTAGTACGAGAGGGGCTGGTTGCCATCCTCTCGTTCCAATCCGATATTGAGGTGGTCGGGCAGGCAAGCGACGGCTTGCAGGCAGTCCAGATGCTGCGCCAGACCAAACCCAATGTCGTACTATTGGATTTGGTAATGCCCAACCAGGACGGGTTGGAGACAATTCCCCAGATAAAACAAATTATGCCCGACGCGCAAATCCTGGTGCTTTCAGGGTTTGCCGAGGGCGATTTAATTTTTAACGCCATTCGGGCGGGCGCAATTGGCTATATGCTCAAGGACGCCACCCGCGACCAACTCTTCCAGGCCATTCGGGATGTCTCGCAAGGCCTGGCCTCGCTGCACCCGTCGATTGCGCTGCGGGTCATCCGCGAAATCAGCCAGCCCGAAAAGCCCGCCCAGGCCAGCGAATTGCTGACCCGGCGCGAAATCGACACCCTGCGCCTGATTGGGCGCGGTCACAGCAACCAGGAAATCGCCGAATCCCTGTTCGTCAACGACCGCACCGTCGCCAAATATGTCAGCAACATCCTGTCAAAACTGCACCTCGCCAATCGTACCCAGGCGGCCCTTTATGCCCAGCGCGAAGGCCTGACCGACGACAATTCATCCCCAACCAACAACATCCAATAAGGCGAGACAGGCAAAGAAGGCTCTCCATGAATGCTCCTGCAAACCAAGAACAGGTGGAAATTTTGTTTTCCGAAATCCAGCAAGCCCTGCGCTGGAACCGCCCATCCATCCTGGTTGTCGTCTGCTCATCCGCCGCGGCGCGCAAGGCGGCGCAGGATAGATTGACCAACCTGGTCGAGGCCGCCGGGAACCAGGTCGTCGATTACGTCGTCTCAGGGGCGACCTACGACGTTCCATTGACACTTTCACGACACCCAGCCCGGCAAACGTCGGTGTTTTATGTGACCCACATCAATCGCGGCGGCGGCAGCGGCAACCGCAACGCGTTCCGCGCCCTGAATATGCGCCGGGAACTGCTGGTAGATTATCCCACCCGTGTCGTCTTCTGGCTGACGAAACCAGAGGCAAAATCCCTGGCGCTGCTCTCGCCCGATTTTTGGGCTTTCAGGCATGTCAGCCTGGAAATTTAAAAGCAAAGGCTTGCGGCAATCTTCTCATGGATATTTCCCTAAAAATTTTCCTGCTTTTCCTGGCGGCGATGGCCTATCTTGCGGCGACGCGCGCCTTGAAGGCTGGCAACGCATTTTTGCCGGGGATTCAAGCCTTTGGTTTTACCTGTATCCTGCTGGCGCTCTCCGAGACGATTGAAGAATCGCCCTTCTATTTAAAAACTTTTTCCATCCTGCTGCTTGCGGCGGTGGGCATTGTCCGCTCTGCCGCCGGGCTTGCCGGGTTGCTTCGCTCCGGTCACAAGGCGGGCGAAAAAGCAACCCTCTTGTTGATGGCCCAACTCGCGCTGGGAATGGCGATTATCGCTGGCGCTATCATCCTCTCAGGGGATGGCGAACAAGTGCAAATTAGCAGCCAGCAAAACGTGTTTGCCAGCCTGGTTTTGATTATTACCATCCTGGTCATCATAATTTCTGCCGTCTTATTTTTTAGACCGCTTGGGGATTTGACAAAACAGTCCGTGCCTGAATTTGCTGTATCGCTGCTAAATTTTGTCGCCCTCGGCCTGTTTGGCGGGAGCAAGCTCAACATCCTGGCGATTGCCGGAATTTTCCTGGCCGCCCACATGCTTTCCTGGGGCAGGAAGAACATTCCGCGCATCGCCGCCAGCATTCCTCTCGAGCGAAAAAAAATCATCGATATTATGAAATTAGGGTGGATGATTCTCGACGAGCGCAACAACATTTTGGATGTAAACCCATTCATTGAGGTCATCACCGGCCAGGGAAGCGGGAAATTACGCGGGAAATCTGTTCACGACATCCTGACCAACGATGAGATACTGGCGCAGGAAAACCAGTTAACCGAATATTCAGTGCTGGCCAGGGTCGATTTTGATGGGTTTATGTACTCATTCGACGTGCGCAGCATTCCCCTGCTCAAAGAAAACGGCGACCTGGGCGGCAGACTGCTCTTGTGGCAGGACGTTACCGAGCAGAAGAAGATGGAGGCGGCCCGCCAGCGCGCGCTGGAAACGCGCATCAACCTGATGCGCTCGATTTCAACCGCAGCCAACCATATTACCGATATCAACATTTTTTTGGAAGCCGCTATCTTCCAGATTGTTTCAAGTTTTAATGGCCTGGCGGGGCTTGTTTTCACCCGCGACTCAGACTTTATCGGCGACGAGAAAGCCGGGTTCAAGCTTGACGCGGCTTACAGTTACGATGAAACGCTGGACAACCAGAAAGTCTCCGAGAATTTTGGCAAATACCTGGAAAGACTTTCAGCCAGTTCGCGTTGTATGCACTTCACAGATGTTTCAGCCCTCGAGCTGCTGGGCAATAACCGTTACGAAGGCGAAAACGGCAATTTGCTGCTTTGCCCTGTCGTGATTGACGAACACCTGCAAGGCGCTGTGTGCATTTTCAAAATTGGCGGGCCTAAGTTCACGGAAGACGATACCGCCGGGCTGGAGATGATAGTCAACGAACTGTCCATGCTCATTTATGTAGACCACCAGCGGCGCCTGGCTGTCTCTTTCGCGGAACGAAAAAAACTGGTCAAAGACCTGCACGACACAGTGACGCAGCAAATTTACGGACTGTTGTACCAGGTCGAAATCACCCAGGCGCAGTTGGAAATCAACCGGACAGAAGACCTGCCCAACTCGCTGAACAAAATCGGCAATATCGCCCGGCAGGCGCTGCGTGAAATGCGCCTCTTCCTGCACGAGTTGCAACCGGTGGACTTGAAAAACGAGGGGCTTGTTTCGGCCCTGCACCGCCGCCTGACGGCCGTCGAGGGACGGGCAAACATTCATCCGCGCTTTGTTTCTCCCGAATTACTGGAAATTTCGCTGCAACAAGAACTCAACCTGTACCAAATTGCGCGCGAAGCGCTCAACAACGTCCTGCGTCATTCAGGCGCAAAAAATGTGACCGTCCAACTGACGGAGCAAAAAGGGAACATTTGCCTGGAAATCAGGGATGACGGACAGGGTTTCGATAAAACATCCGTAAAAAACTCTCCAGGGATGGGTTTAAAGAATATCAAAGAGTGGGCCGCGCAAATCCGGGCAAAACTTACCATCCAGTCGAAACCCGGAAATGGCACGCAAATCAAGGTGATTTTACCCAGGGCAAGCACCACAAACTGACAAGAAGAAAATACACCAACAGCAGGGTATTTATGGCATATCAAAAAATGGGCATAGTTGCCCATTTTTTGATGCAAAAAACGCGAAAGGAAATCACCAAAACACGGCATCACAAATACCCAAGAATCCACCCAGCAATACACAAATAATGGCCCCAACAATGCGCCACGCAAAGACATAAAACAACCACACCCAAAATACCCAAAAGCACACCAGAACAGTCGCATAAATACCACCCAACAAAGCGCGACGGTCATCCAAAAACTACGCACAAACAGGGGACGAATATGCGCCCAACGCAGGGCTAATTCTTACCCTCGCAAGCAGCAAAACTTACACCAACAAAACTGCCCTGGCGACAAGGCAGCATGGCAAAACGATGTCAATTTTATGTTGCAAAATGACTAGAAAAATTGACAAAAAAATCTAGTGTTTCTTTCATTATGCGAAATTATTCACAATAGGATAATGAGCGCAGCCAAACATCAAACCATACATACAAGGGTTGCGGCAACAATGTTAATCGGACGATACACCCTCAACGCTCGCTCAAATAACATGTTCACAGCACCCGGGGGACTGGTGGCGGGACAATTCTACTTAACCCAGGGTTTTGAACAAAACTTGCTGCTGGTCAGCCAGACCGATTTTGAAACCCTGGTCGGGCACTTCAGGCAGTTGAGCATCACCGACCCTTTGGCGCGCCTGCTCTCACGCCTGATGTTGAGCAATGCCGTTTTGCTGCAAATCGAGAAGGACAGGCGCATTCACATCCCCGCCAGCCTTGCAGAATTTGCGCAGATTACAGACCAGGCCATTCTGGTGGGACAAGGGCGCTATTTTGAAATCTGGTCTCCCAAACTCTGGCAGGAGCAGGAAACCCGATTGCAGGATACATCCTCGAACGCCAGCCAGTTCCACTTATTCCAAATTGGTTTTGCGTAAGATTGCCAAAGCCGACACCGCGCAAGGAGAAAACCATGACTGTTATCGGAATCGATGTCTCGAAATGGAACGGCAACTGGGATGCGCGCAAAGCCAGGGCTGCTGGCGCACAGTTTGTATTTATCAAGTCTTCGCAGGCAACCTTCACCGACCCGCGCTTTACCGAAAACTGGAAAAAAGCCCGCGAGGCGGGGCTGCTCCGGGGCGCCTATCACTACCTCGACTACACCAAGCCCGCCGCCGAACAGGCAAGGTGTTTTCTTGATATTCTCAAAAGCGAACCGGGCGAGTTGGCCCCGGTTGTGGATTTTGAACAGCCCAGCGAGTCCA
>JAGVAO010000179.1 GCA_020060235.1 Anaerolineales bacterium
CCGTCTCGAAAAAGATCAATTCTTTAGCCATCATCAACAAAGCCCGCTTACACAGGCTCAAAAGCAAACCTTCAAGGGTTTGAATTATTTTCCGGAAAACCCGGCATTGCGGCTCGAAGTGCAAGTAGAACTTTTTCAAAATCAGGATTGGGTCAACATTCAAACTACCAGCGGACGTACGCAGTCTTATCGCCGGTATGGAAAGTTCAAATTCACTGTGGATGGTCAACCTGCCGAACTGACTATTTACTCTGGGCAGCATGGCTTTTTCCTACCCTTTGCCGATTCCCTCGCTGGAACTGAAAGCTACCCTGCCGGGCGCTACCTGGAGCCGCAGAAATTGTCCAATGGAAAATTTTTGGTGGATTTTAATCAGGCTTACAACCCCTATTGCGCCTATAACGAACAATGGTCTTGCCCAATTACACCAGCAGAAAATCGCATCAAGGTCGCTATTCGGGCTGGTGAAAAAATCTTCCAGCATTAAAAACGAAGGAGAAAAATGTTTCAACCTATTCATGTGAGTGATGCTGAATTTGAGAGTAAGGTATTGCAATCAATTATTCCAGTAGTTGTGGATTTTTGGGCACCCTGGTGTGGGCCTTGCAAAATGATTGCCCCCATTCTTGAGAAACTCGCTCAAGAATATCAAGGCAATGTGCTCATTGCCAAAGTCAACACGGATGAGAATCCTGAGTGGGCCATGAAGTACGGCGTTCAGGGAATTCCCACTTTACTTTTTATTGGCAATGGTCAGATTAAAGACCGGATAGTTGGCGCAGTACCTGCTCAAGTAATCAAGGCCAAAGTGGATATACTCCTCAACTAAATTTGCAGCTATTTCTTGGCAAGTTTTGCGAAAAACATCAAACCCTAACAAACATTCATATCTCACTAAGCAAGGAGTGTTTACCATGTCTGAAAGAATCGAAATCAAAGCCAGTAAAAATGGACCTTATCTCATTGCAGGAACCGCGACTTTCACCGATGCCGAAGGCAAAGTGAAACAAACGGATGGCAAAATGTTTGCCCTGTGTCGTTGCGGGCAATCTGCGAATAAACCTTTTTGCGATGGCTCGCACAAGCGGGTCAACTTTGAAACCCCCGAAGGCGTCATCAGCCTGTCTGTTATCGAATAGAACGCTTTTATGGCATCTCAACCCAAATACGATGTTGCTATCATTGGCTCTGGCATTGGCGGATCGACCCTGGCCAGCATTCTTGCCCGCCAGGGCTTGTCCGTCATCGTCTTCGAAGGCGGACAGCACCCGCGCTTCACCATCGGCGAGTCAATGATCCTGGAAACTTCCGAAGCCATGCGCGCCCTGGCCGAATTCTACGATGTGCCCGAACTGGCCTATTACTCATCCGAAAACTACTATCCGGTCATCGGCACCCAGCACGGGGTCAAGCGCCACTTTAGTTTTGTTCACCACACTGTCGGGGAACAGGTTGATGTCGAGAAAAGCCTGCAAGCTGTCATCCCGCGCCTGCCCTACGGACACGAAATCCACATCACCCGCCAGGACTCGGACTATTTTCTGACTTCCGTCGCCGTTTCCTATGGCGCGACTATCATGCAAAACACTTTCATCAAGGATATCAACGTCGGCGCGGAGGGCGTGGAAATCATCACCGCCAAAGACGTGGTCTATCACGCCGAATACGTCATCGACGCGGGCGGCATGAAATCCATCCTGGCGCAAAAGCAAAACTGGCGGCACCGCGATTGCATGACCCATTCACGAACCATCTTCACCCACATGATTGACGTGCCGTGTTTCAACGAAGTCGGCCCCAACCGCGAGCAATTCCACCACCCCTACCGGCTCTCCGAAGGCACGCTGCACCACATTTTCAAAGGCGGCTGGCTGTGGGTGATTCCCTTTAACAACCACCCGGACTCGACCAATCCGCTATGCAGTGTCGGCCTGCAACTCGACCCGCGTCTGTACCCCCAGCGCGACGATTTGACCCCCGAACAGGAATTTCGCGATTTCATCCAGCGCTTCCCCGACCTGGCCGCCCAACTTGAACGCGCCAAACCCGTGCGCGATTTCATGCGTATCGACCGGCTGCAATACTCCGCCCATCACATCGTTGCTGACCGCTACGCCCTGCTGGCGCACGCCGCCGGGTTCATCGACCCGCTCTACTCCAAAGGTCTCTACGTCACCCACGCCAGCATCTTCCTGATGGCCGACCTGCTCATAAAAGCCAAACAAACCGGCGATTATTCCGCCGCCGCCTTTGCCCCGCTCGAAACCATGACCCTCAACTACATCAACATGCACGACCGGCTGGTAGCCAGTTCGTTCAAATCCTGGCACAATTACAAACTCTGGCAGGTCTACTCGGTGGTCTGGCTGCAAGGCGCGTACCTCGAATACCTGCGCCTGGTGATGAACCGCTTCCGCGCCGCTGGCGACCGCGCTAAATACCTCGAGCTAATGAAGCCCCACAAGCTGGCCGGCGGCGGCTTCGACAAGTTCTTTGAAATCCAGGAACAAATCGACGCCCTGATGGATGCCGTCAACCCCGACGACGAATCCGACGTAGACCGTACCGTCGCCGAAATCCGCCGCCTGTTCGACGTCTTCCCCTGGATGCCCACCACCATCCGCGCCCTGCTATATGGCAAAAACCACCTGCCCGATAACAAACTGCGCCTGAACCTGCTCGATAAACGCGTAGGCTTCATGGGCAGCGGCGCGTACCGCCAGCACTTCTTCGGCGATGAATCCATGCTCCGTTTGCTCGTTTTAGCTGCCAAAGACGAGTGGAAATACTCCATCGGTGGAGTCAAGCGCCAGCGCAAAACCAAAGCCCGCCTGGCCTGGCAGGTTCAGGCAAAACTGCCATGAACATCCTCCTCACCGGCGCAACCGATGGCATCGGCCTCGACTTCGACCTCGAACGCTCGCGCCAGACCGAAACCGACCTGACCGCCCAAGGCTTTTCGTCCCGCTTCATCCAGACGGACTTGAGCCAGCCCGATTTTCTCGCCGAACTTTTGCCGCAACTCCCGCCCTGCGACGTACTGGTTAACAACGCCGGGATTAGCGCAGTGGGCGCATTTGCCGCTCTCGACTGGCCGCGCCAACAGCGCGTGTTGGATGTCAACCTGCGCGCGCCGATTCAACTGACCAACGCCATTCTGAAAAACAAACTACTGAAGCCAGGCGGCTCGCTGGTTTTTATTTCATCACTCTCGCATTACGTCGGTTACCCCGGCGCGGTAATCTATGCCGCCAGTAAAGACGGCCTGGCAACCTACGCCCGCAACCTGCGCATATCGCTCAAAATGCAAAACCACGTCCTGGTTGTCTTCCCCGGCCCGACGCGCACCACCCATGCCCACCGCTACAGCCCCGATAACGCCCGCGAGTCCAAACGAATGTCTCCTGAAACCCTGGCCGCCCAGGTCTTTCAAGCCGTTCAGCGCCGGCGTGAAAAACTCTTTCCCAACCCCGCCGCCTGGCTGATGGGCATGGTCGGGCTATGGTTCCCATCCCTGGCTGAGCGGGTGATGAAACGCGCCCTATTCGACGCTCTCAACGGTAGGACATTGACCTGATGTTCGATTCCTATCTTCGCCGCTGGAAAGACCGATTAATCGAGCCGCTCGCTGCCCCGCTCGGCTCCGTTTCCCCGGCATTCCTCACCCTCCTGGGCCTGCTGACCGGACTCACCGCCGCCTGGCTCGCCGCTATCGGAAGCGTAGTGCCCTCGCTGTTGGTCTGGCTGCTCAGCCGAATCTTTGACGGTCTCGATGGCCTGGTTGCCCGCCGATTCAACAAGCAAAGCGACTTCGGCGGCTACCTCGACATCGTTTGCGACTTTACCGTCTACGCCGCCGTGCCGATTGGCCTGACCATTTTCCAGCCGACCACGATCAACTTCATCGCGCTGGCGGTCATGCTCTCCTCGTTCTATATCAATGCTGCCTCGTGGATGTACCTCTCCGCCCTGCTTGAAAAACGCGCCGCCCGCGACGCATCCACCCAAACCAGCATCATCATGCCATCCGGGCTAATTGGCGCAACTGAATCGATCACCGCCTTCTGCGTCTTCCTGCTCTTCCCGGCCCACATCGCCCCGCTCTTTGGCATTTTCTCCGCCCTGGTCTTCATCACCATCATCCAACGGCTCGTTTGGGCAAAACAAAACCTGACACCTGACACTTAAGCACATGACACCTATAAAACCCGCCCCCACCTTCACCCTGACATCCGCATCCGGCGAGCAAATCACACTCGGTGAAGTGCTCAAAAGCGGCAATCACACCCTTCTGGTCTTTCTCCGTCATCTGGGCTGAATACCCTGCCGCGAGCATGTCGCACAGTTGTGCGCCCATCAAGACGAAATCGCCGCGCTAAACACGCGCGTTTTTATCATCTCCTTTGGCACCCTGCCCGCCGTTCAGCAATGGATGAGCGAAACCTGTACCACATTCACCGTTTTACTCGATCGCGAGCGAACAGTTTACAACGCCTACGGCCTGGAACGCTCGCGCCTGCGCTCCTTAAGCCTGCGTACGCTCTGGTTATACGCCCGCAACCACCTGCGCGGTCAGCAAATGCATTCATCACACGGCGACGACACATCCCAACTTGGCGGCGACTTCATCGTCGATAAAAACGGCATCCTGCGCCTGTCTTACCCCAGCCACGACCCAGTCGATAGACCGCCGGTGGGGGCGTTGTTGCAAGTTCTACAAAAACTCCCCTAAACCTTTACACAGCTTTCATTTTATTCTCGCCTTTTCAGATTAAAATTGTGGCAATTGCTCGTCAAGGAGATTTTTCCCATGAACAAACAAACCATTGCTGTTATCACCACCGCCGCAGTGACTACCATCATCGTCATCGTCGTCTTTATCCTGCTCATGCCTGTCATCGGCCCGCGCTTTATGCACCCGATGATGATGGGTGGAAGCGAATCTGCACCCGCCGCGCTCAACACCGCCACCACCCGCCCAACCGATAACGGTCTGTTCACCGCATCCTGGCGCAGTGATACGGGCGATGTGCCGCTCAACCAGATGCACACCTGGACTCTGACCGTCACCACCCCCGACGGCGCGCCCGTTGAAAATGCTGAAATTATCGTCGATGGCGGCATGCCCCAGCACGGACACGGCCTGCCGACCAGGCCACAGGTAACCGCCTACCTCGGTAACGGCGAATACCGCGTCGAGGGCCTGCGCTTC
>JAGVAO010000031.1 GCA_020060235.1 Anaerolineales bacterium
CATGCGCGGCCCAGTCGGAACACAGGTAAACCGCCGCGTTGCCGCAGTCTTCAATGGTGATGTTTTCACGCATCGGAGCCATTTCGACAAAGTTCTTGTGCATGTCGCGGAATCCGCTGACGCCCATGGCCGCCAGGGTGCGCACCGGGCCAGCCGAAATGGCGTTCACGCGAATGCCCTGCGGGCCGAAATCGCGCGCCAGGTAACGGGTCGAGGCTTCGAGCGCGGCCTTGGCAACGCCCATCATGTTGTAATTGGGCGCAACCTTGACCGAGCCGTAATAGGTTAGGGTCAGCAGCGCGCCGCCCTTGCGCAGAATCGGCTGGAAGGCTTTGGCCAGGGCCACAAATGAGAACACGCTGATGTCCATCGCCAGGTGGAACCCGGCCCGGCTGGTGTCGTAAAAGTTGCCCTGCAACTCGTCTTTGTTGGCAAAACCAATCGAATGCACGATGATGTCAATTTCGCCAAAGCGGGCTTTGGCCTTTTCGGCCACTGCCGCAATTTGCTCGTCCGAGGCCACATCACACTGCTCGACAAAATCTGCCCCGACCTGCGCCGCCAGCGGGCGCACCCGCTTTTCGAGCATTTCACCGGCATAACTGATGCCGATTTTTGCGCCCTCACGGTGAAAGGCCTGGGTAATGCCCCAGGCAATCGATTTATCGTTGGCCAGACCGAAAACAAGCGCGTTTTTACCGCTGAGTAAGCCCATAAAGTCCTCCGAGATAGAGATTCGAGATTAGTAATTCGGTATTCGATAACTCGTTTTTCTAATATCGAGTATCGAACTTTGCCATAAACCGCCAGTTAACACTTTTCCACGGCTCAGGCACACTATATAAACCCACGCGCGGGCCGGTGGTGACGTTTGAGTCAGAAATCACAATTCCCGATTCTATCCACGGCCCCGCGCCGGTTTGGGTCAGGTCAATCTCATTTTGTTGGGAATCGATGCCGAACGCCACCGTCAGTTTTGCCGGGCCATTGGTCCAATCGGCCCTTTCGGCTTTGGCGCGGCGGGACTCGACCACCCGCAGCCCGTCCACCGTTTCGATAGCCCGAATCAACACTGCGGCGGGAAACCCCTCCGCTTCGGTGACGGCGTTTAACATCCAGTGCATCCCGTAGGTAAAGTAGACGTAGGCCCTTCCCGGCGGCCCGTACATCGGCGCGGTGCGCTTCGTGCGCCCGGCCTTTGCGTGGCAGCCCAAATCCGTCTCGCCGATGTAAGCCTCGGTCTCGATGATTATCCCGGCCAGGCGCACACCGTCAAGGATGCGTACCAGGCGGCAGCCGAGCAGTTCGCGGGCCACTGTCAACGTCGGGCGGGCGTAAAACTCAGGCGTCAGCGGCTGTTCCAAACAGGCACTCCATGTGCCAGCGGTGATTTTCCGGCTGGTAGGTAAAATGCGCGTAAGAGGTGTTCTTGAATCGGAAGCGGATTCCGTGCCCGTTGGCTTGCGGTGAAATTCCCATGATGGAATATAGCACCATGTTGAGCAGCCCGCCGTGCGAAACGACCAGGTATCTTCCCGGCGGCCGGCGCAGCAGCGAGTGGACGGCCTGTCCGGCGCGCAGGAAGAGCGCCCAATCACCTTCGCCGGTTTCGCCGAATGCCTGGTAGGGGGTGTAGAAATCCACCTCCGCTGACCGGGTGCGGATTTCGGCGTAAGTCAACCCCGAAAATTTGCCGTTGTCCCGCTCCATCCACAAGTCGTCGAATTCCAACGGAACGCCGAGTTTTTGGGTCACAATTTCAGCCGTCTCGCGGGCGCGTAGCAGCGGGCTGGCAATTGCCAGGTCGAAAACCTGCCCTTCCGTCTGCCAGCGCTCGGCCAGGGCTTGCGCCTGGGCGCGGCCTGCTTCGGTCAGCGGGAAATCTGCCTGTCCCTGGAAGCGCTCCTCCAGGTTGCCGACTGATTGCCCATGCCGAAGGAACATAAATTCGTATCGATTCGTCTTTTGCATGGATTTATTTTACAGGGTTTGCCCCAAAATAGTAGAAATGGCTTATCTTGTGATGATAAATTTCAGGTTGGCAGTTTTTGGCCTTAAGTTATAATCGACCCTGCGGAAGTTTCCGCACTATGGAGGCATTTATGTTAATGAAACGCTTTACCCTGGTTGGATTCATCATGTTGACCATGACGATGCTCGGCGCCTGCACGCTTGGACAGGCTCCCGAACCGACCCCCACCGCGCTGAATGTGGAGGCCATCTACACCAATGCGGCGGCCACCGCCCAGGCCCAGATGACCGAGATTGCTTCGATGGCGACCGCCACGACCCCGCCGACCGCCACACTTGAGCCGACTGCCACCCTGTCGGACGATTCCCCGCTGGTGCAGGTGACCCTTTCGGTGGACTTTACCCCCATCGCATCTCCCGACCCGCTCCTGTCTGGCGGCGCGCCGGTTATCCCCAGCATTACCCCGCTCCCTGCCCAGGGGGGCGATACTGGCCCGACCTGCAACGCTGTCGCTTTTGAAGGCGATGTCACCATTCCTGACGGTACGCGCTTCAAGGCCTGGGAAAAATTCCAGAAGGTCTGGAAACTGCGCAACACCGGCGTCTGCACCTGGGACGAGGGTTATTCCTTCCGCCATGTCGCCGGGCCGACGCTTGCGGGTGATAACTACTACTTTACCAAGAAGGCCGATTTTATCGCGCCCGGTGAAGCGGTCAATATGGGTATCAACATGTACGCGCCCGGAGACCCCGGCAAATACGAGAGTTTCTGGTCGATGTTTGGTGATGACAGCAACGGCAACCAGCAGTTTGGCTGGTGGGTGTCTGTAGTTATCGAAGTTGTCAAATAAACCTGACTTGCTTTTTAGAAAATTGCCCTCCGTAAAGCCGGAGGGCAATTTTTATTTGAGTCTTTTCTTCAGTCAGTCGTACAAATATTTGGCTTTTGCATCCCTTGCGACTTCTTCGCGCAGGAGCAAGCCGAGGCGGGTGATTCCCTCGCGGGTGGTGTCGGGGTCGGTGTAAGAGAAGTTAATGCGCATGGTGTTCTGTCCGCCGCCGGTCGGGTGGAAAGCTCCGCCAGGGACGAAGGCGACCTTCTTCTCGATGGCGAGTTTGAAGAGTTCGGCTGCGTCGAGGTTCTTGGGCAGGATTCCCCACAGGAACATGCCACCATCGGGACGAGTCCAGCGTACTTCACGCGGCCAGATTTCGTCCATCGTTTCGAGCATCACCTCCAGCCGCTCTTTATAGGTGGCACGGATAACCTTGACATGCTCATCGAGGAATCCGCCTTTGGCGACCTCGTAGGCCACAACCTGGTTGAAGGTGGAGGTATGCAGGTCGGCGGCCTGCTTGGTCATGACCAGCCGACGGATGACCTCGGGCGGGGCAATGACCCAGGCCAGGCGCAGGCCGGGGGCGAGCAGCTTCGAGAAGGTGCTCATGTAAATGACATTGCCGCTGTATTGACCGTTATTTTCGTTGCGATATTCGCTATCCAGGCTGACGACGGAGGGTAGGTGTTCGCCGTTGTAGCGCAACTGGCCGTAGGGGTCGTCTTCGATAATCGGGACGCCGTAATGGTCGGCAACTTCGACCAGTTTCTTGCGGCGCTCCAGCGACATGGTTGTCCCCGAAGGGTTCTGGAAGTTGGGCAGCACATAGATGAACTTTGGCCCGATGCGCAGGGCGTGTTCCAATTCATCCACTATCATGCCGTCGTCATCTGAAGGCACGGAGATGTATTGCGCGCCGTAGGCGTTCCAGGCTTGCAGGGCGCCCAGGTAGGTGGGCGATTCGACCACGATGTAGTCGCCGCGATTCAAGAACAGGCGACCGATAAAATCGAGGGCCTGCTGTGAGCCGGAGGTAATCATAATATTATCGGTTGAAACTTTGACGCTGTAACGCCCGGTATGGCGGGCTATCATTTCACGCAGGGGGGTATATCCTTCAGTCGCGCCGTATTGCAGGGCTTTTGCGCCGTGATTTTCCAGAACATAGTTGCAGGCTTCCTGGAATTTTTCGACCGGGAAGACCTCCGGCGCAGGCAGGCCGCCTGCAAAAGAAATGATATCGGGTTGTTCGGTCAGTTTCAGTAACTCTCGAATGACGGAACTCCCCATTTTTTGGGCGCGGTGGGCGTAGCGATATTCCCAGGGTGTTTGCATTTTTTCTCCTTACGAAGAACCGGTTTGGTTTGCGGATAAAAAAAGCCTGACAGGTACGCGTACCCGCCAGGCCGGTTTGACCTTTATGGCAAAAGGATGCCCATACAAAGTCGTCCAAAGAACAAAACCATCATAGTAATTTTATCTTAACCGGTTGTCGCCGGTTTCGCAACGATAGAATGACCTGATTTTCCTGTGACACCTGTCAGGTTTTCAGGTGGCGTTCAGAGCCACAATCCGGTCGAGGCGGAAAGTGCGCTCGGCCTGGCGCAGGTGGCAGAAGGCGCGCAGGTAAAGATAATCGGAAAGTCCCTGCACGGCGACCGGGGTAATTTCACGGGTCGAGCGCTGGCCGTTCTTATCCATGTAAACCATTTGCAGCCTGCGGCGGCTCTTGACCGCTTCGGCCAGGTCGGTCGGCAGGCTGATTTCATCCATCGGCCAGGCGGGCGAACTGTAAATGCCGATGAAATCGTCGAGGCGGTTGCCGTTTTGCAGGAGCAAATCCATCATCGCAAAGAAGATGTTTTTATCGGTCAGGGCATCTGCCAGGGCGCGGTGCGCATCAGGATTTTGGATTTCAAACTCAGACGCGATGTTGTTCAGGCTGTTGGATGCGAAACTAAAGTGATTGCGCGCCATCAGCAGGGTGTCAATCAGGTTCGGGATTTGCAACTCGCGCCCGGCGCGGCGGTATTCGTTATCGAGGAATTGCAGGTCGAATTCGGCATTGTGGCAGACGACGACCGAGTCTTTGAGCAGGGCATCGACCTGGCCGATGACTTGCTCGAACGTCGGGGCCAGGGCCAGGTCGGCTTCAGACAGGCGGTTGGTGCTGGCGGCTGCGGGAGAGAGCGGGCGCTGCGGGTTGACCAATTGCTGGAAGCGATACTTTACCCGTTTTCCTTCGCTTAGCACAATCCCCACTTCGCAAACGCGGTCGCCAAACCAGGGCGAAAGGCCGGTGGTTTCAAGGTCGAGAAAAGCAAAGCGGCAGTTTGAAATATCGAACATGGCGTTAAAACAGTTTCAGTTGTTTGGGTTCTTCTTCTGGCGCGGCCTCGTAAGCGGCTTTGGCTTCGGCGGCGGCACGCCCCAATTCGCGGCGGGCCACTTCGAGCAGTTGCGGCAGTTTGGCGAAATCGGCCAGAATGGTGGTTTTGAGTTGCGGCTGGTGCAGGGCTGCTGCCGGGTGAAACATCGAAATTACAAAACGATTGCCCACTTTGCGCATTTGTCCGTGAATCGCGCTGATTTTCGCGCCGGGGCTGAACTTGCCCATCGAGAAACGTCCCAGGGTGATGATGATGCTCGGGTCAATGGCCTCGATTTGCCTCTCCAGGTATTTGTCGCAGGCGGCCAGTTCATCGGGCAGGGGGTCGCGGTTATTGGGCGGACGGCATTTGACCACGTTGCCAATCCAGACATCTTCGCGCTGTAACCCGGCCTGGGCCAGCAGTTCGCTCAGGAATTTGCCTGCCTGGCCAACGAAGGGCAGTCCCTGCTCGTTTTCGTTGAATCCGGGACCTTCGCCAATCAGCATAATCTCGGCGTTGGCCGGGCCGACACCGGGCACCGACTTTTTGCGCGTCTTGTGCAGTTCGCAGTTGGTGCAAACCGATACTTCACCGGCAATTTGGGCAAGGGTTTCTTCGGCGGACATGGAGTCTCCTTTTCACTATCCATTGGTCAGTATCCAGTGACCAGTATTCAGTATTCAGGTCTCACTGGTCACTGACCACTGGTCTCTACTCTCGACATCAATATCGCGTCTTCGCCATTGGTATAGTAGGCTGTCCGGCGGCCGTCTTCGATGAAGCCGAAAGCGCGGTAGAGCGATTGGGCGGCTGTGTTACTGGCACGCACTTCGAGCATGATGCGCGTAAAGCCCAGTTCGGCGGCCTTGTCGAGCGCGGTTTGTACCAGCGCGCGGCCAATACCCTGCCGCCAGAAATCGGGGTGGACGGCCACGTTGGCAATCTCCGCTTCGCCCACCACCTCCCACATGGTCAGCGACCCGGCCAGGCGGCCCTCCACCTCGGCCACCCAGCAGAAAGTGGTCTGCTTGAGAAGTTCGCGGGCGTAGGCATTGGTGCTCCAGGGTTGTAAAATCCCGGCGGCGGTATCGATTGCCACGACGGTTTCGATGTCGGCGGGGGTCATGCGACGGATGTGCATGGAGTCAAAAATCTCCAGATTTTTGCTCAAACGTCAAACGTCAGGAGACGTTTGACTCCAAAACTATCCCGGAATCGGCTCGCCGATGTGCAGGTAGATGGGCGCAAGGCTGGCGGCGGGGTCGGTTTGGCCAGCTTGCCAGCGTCGAAAGGCCAACTCGGCCAGGATTCCCGGTCGGCGGGTAGCGGAGGCCGGGGAGGCGAGGGTAATGTTCTCGTTTTTGGATAAAAGCTGACGTTCGGCGGCTGTCAGTTCACCTGTTAAAAGGGTTGGGGAGGTGACTTCGACGGCTACCGTTTCGGCGGTCGTCACACTCGCGCTGCCCGTGGCCTGCCAGCCGTTATTTTGGGCCTGATACCAGCCGAGAGCGAGTCGTCCGCGCCCGGCAGCCAGGACACAGGCCAAGGGGAGTCCGCTCACTGTTACCTGCGCGGCGAGAATGTTGAGGGTGGGAATCCCGACCAGCGGCAGGGAGCGGCTCATCGCCAGTCCCTTTCCAAAAGCCAGCCCCACCCGCAGCGACGTAAACGACCCGGGGCCAATCGCCACCCCAACCGCCGCCACCTGGCTGATGTCTGTTCCGGTTTGTGCGAGCATTTGCGCCACTGCCGGGGCGAGTTCGACGGTCTGGCGGGTTTTGCTGACCCACAGGTGTTCAGCCACAATGCGCGCGCCATCGTAGAGCGCGATGCCAATTTGGGGGGTGGAGGTGTCGAGGGCGAGGAGCATTTTGTGATTTTGTGATTTGGTGGCTTGGTAATTACTCAATCACCAAATCGGCAAGTATTTTTTTCGGACGGTCGCCAAGAGCGGTTATTTGCAGTTGGCGTTCGTTTTCCGAAACGTGGGTCAGGGTCATCCAGATGCGCTCTTTTGGCAGCAGGGCTTCGATGCGCTCGGGCCATTCGAGAATCAGCGCGCCTTCAGCCAGCATGTCATCGAGGCCGAGTTGGGCGGCTTCGGGCAGGCTTTCGATGCGGTAGGCGTCCATGTGGTAGAGCGGGGTTGCATCGGCGGCGCGGTACAGGTTGACCATCACAAAGGTTGGGCTGGAAACGGAGTCCGCGCTGCCCCAGCCTTCGGCGATGCCTTGCGTCAGGGTGGTTTTGCCCGCGCCCAGGTCACCTTGCAGGCAGAGCAGGTCGCCGGGGCGCAGGAATTGACCGAGTTTGCGGCCTAATTGGCGGGTTTCTTCGGGGGAGTGGGTAACGATGGCAGGCATTGGACAAAATTATACCCGTCCCGGCGACAAATGCACAATGTAAGGCGTTGCGCATTTGTCACCACGGGCATAAATAACGCCAAAAGTTTCTGGTAAGATTGGTGTGTTTTGCCAGCCTGCCTGTTGAGTGTGTCATGAATTGTTCGCTTGTCGTTCGCGCTTTTAATGAAGCCCGCCACCTGCCGCGCCTGCTCGAAGGGGTGCGGCAGCAAACCTTGCGAGATGTCGAAATCATCCTGGTCGATTCCGGCTCGACAGACGATACTGTTAAGATTGCGGAATCTTACGGCGCGAAAATTATCCACATCGACCCGACGGATTTTACCTTTGGGCGTTCGCTGAATTTGGGAATCGCCGCATCTACCCGCGAGTTGGTCGCCGTTGCCTCGGCGCATGTTTACCCGGTTTATCCCGACTGGCTGGAGCGTTTGCTCGAACCCTTCGCCGATTCTACCGTCGGGCTGGCCTACGGCAAACAGCGCGGGACGCGCCCCGGCGTTTTTGACGGGATGGAGACAACCAAATATTCTGAACACCAGGTTTTCGCGCGCTGGTTTCCGGATGTCAGTGATTTGCGCCAAACCCATCCGTTTTGCAACAATGCCAACGCCGCCATCCGCCGCTCGCTGTGGGAAAAACATTCCTACGATGAATCGTTGACCGGCCTCGAAGACCTGGCCTGGGGCAAATGGCTGCAAAGCCAGGGCGGCGGCATCGCCTACGTCGCGGAGGCAGAAATCATCCACATCCACGACGAAACGCCGAAGGGAGTCCGCAACCGTTACCGGCGCGAGGCAATGGCCTTCAAGCAGATTTATCCCGAAGCGCACTTCAACATCTACGACTTTGCGCGCATGACGGTCAGCAATATCTTCACGGACAGCATCCATGCCGCCCGCGAGAGGGTTTTGCACAAAGTCTTTCCTGAAATTTGCTGGTTCCGCACCTGTCAGTTCTGGGGCACCTACCAGGGCTACCGCCAGTCCGCCGAGTTGACCTGGAACCTGCGCCAGACCTTCTACTATCCGCGCGGCCTGGAGGCTGAAGAAAAGCCAAAGCGCGAAGTGGAGCCGATTCAGTATAATCGTCCATACTATGACTGAACGAAAAGCGCTCTTATCCCTGCTTCTTTTAAGTTTCATTACCATTGTGCTGCGCACCGCCTGGTTGGGCGATGATGCTTACATCACCATGCGCAGCGTCGATAACTGGGTCAACGGCTATGGCCTGACCTGGAACCCCGGCGAGCGCGTCCAGACCTTTACCCATCCGCTCTGGATGCTTCTGCTAACCGGTCTATATATCTTGTTAGGTAACGCTTATTTCTCGTTGCTGGGACTTTCGCTGCTGATTTCATTAGCGGTTATGGTTGTTTTTATCTTCCGCGCAAGCCGGGATGTTACTGCCCTGGCTTTTGGCTGGCTCCTGCTGGTTTTCTCGCACGCTTTTCTCGATTACTCCACATCCGGGTTGGAAAACCCGCTCAGTCACTTGCTGGCGCTGGTTTTTGCGCTGGTCTTCCTTGAACGGATTCCGGTTTCCGCGAATCGGCGGACTTTTGTCCTGTCCCTGCTGGCAGGGCTGGCTGTGCTCAACCGCATGGATACGCTCCTGCTTTACGCCCCGGCCCTGGCGCTTGTTTTTTTGCAGGACAGGACGCGCCGTAGCCTCGCGCAGATTGCCGCCGGGTTTGTCCCGTTTGCGCTTTGGAGCCTGTTCGCCCTTATTTACTACGGCTTTGTCTTCCCAAATACTTACTACGCCAAACTGAATACCGCCATTCCCAAAACGACCCTGCTGCATCAGGGATTGGTCTATTACCTGAACGAGTTGCTCTTTGACCCGCTCACCCTGGTCGTCATTGCTTGTGGACTTTTGGTCGCTTTTGCATGGGGTGAAATCAGGCAGCGGGTCATTGGCATGGGGATGCTCTTTTATCTCGGCTATATCTTCTACATTGGCGGCGACCTGATGAGCGGGCGTTTCTTTTCGGTTGTCTTCCTGCTTAGCGTTACCCTGTTGCTGCCCCATTTTGAGAAATTTGAATGGCAATCGAAAGTCCTGGTTGGGCTGGTGATAGTTTTTCTTGGGCTGATGGCTCCCTCGCCAGCCTTCCTGCCGCCTTCTAGCCTCGACCTTGAGACGGCCAACCGTTCGGGCATCAGTGACGAGCGTGCTTACTATTACGGCGCATCCGGCCTGCTGCGCTGGGGACGCTATCACAAACTCCCCGAGCATGAATGGGTCAGCGAAGGTATTGCCCTGCGCGAGCAAGGCCCG
>JAGVAO010000114.1 GCA_020060235.1 Anaerolineales bacterium
GATTCTCCGGCGGTCAGAAATCTTAAAGGCATATAAACTCCATTTCTTGGAACTTAAAACCAGTACACGGATTACACGGGCCTGCGGCACACGGAGAAACACGGATTTTTATTTTTATGAAAACCTTGTTGAACTGAAAATATAGAAAATATCCGTGTCCTTCCGCGTAATCCGTAAAATCCGTGTACAGTTTTTTTGATGCTATTCCCAAATGTCCAAATCACCCAATCGGTTGAGCGCCTCGACCAGTTCGGCATCGGGCGAGCAGAAGGCCAGGCGGGCGTAGCCTTCGGTGCCGAAGACGCTGCCGGGGGTCAGGCTGACGCGGGCGGTTTGCAGAACATGGTTGGTGAAATCGGCAGAGGCCCAATCGTCGGGCAGTTTGAACCAGGCGTAGAGCGATGCTTGCGGCAGGTCTACTTCCAGCCCCAGTTCGCGCAATCGACCAATCACCAGGTCGCGGCGGCGCTGGTAAATCTGGTTGCGCGGCCCAAGCCAGGACTGGTCGCCGGTCAGGGCGGCGATGGAGGCTTCGAGAATTGGCTTGAATCCGCCGGAGTTAACGTTGGCCTCGATCGCGCCGAGCGATTTGAGCACATCCGCGTTGCCAACGGCGACGGCGGTGCGCCAGCCGGCCATGTTGTGCGATTTGGAGAGGGTGTTGAATTCAATCGCCACTTCCAGTGCGCCGGGGATTTCGAGCAGGCTGGAGGCGTAGTAGCCATCGTAGGTGACCTGGGTGTAGGCCGCGTCCGAAACCAGCAAAATGTCGTGGCGGCGGGCAAATTCGACCGCCGACTCAAAAAACTCGCGCGGCGAAACCGCCGAGGTCGGGTTGTTGGGGAAGTTCAGCCACAGCAGCCGGGAGCGGGACAAAACATCCGCGGGGATGGCTGTCAGGTCGGGTAAAAATCCCGTTTCGCGGCTAGATGGCACAATGAACGGTTCGGCCCCGGCAAAACGCGCCCCGCGCACATAGCTCATGTAGGCAGGCTGTGGGATGAGCGCTACATCGCCCGGCTCCAGCAGGGCCTGCGACAGGTGGAAAATGCCCTCTTTCGAGCCGAGCAGCGGCAAAACCTGGGCGGTTGGGTCGAGCGTCACGCCGTGCAAACGCTGGTAGAGCGCGGCCCAGGCTTCGCGCAGGGCGGGCGTGCCCTTAATCGGTTGGTAGCCGTGGCTGTCGGGCCGGGCCGCGGCGCGCGTCAGGGCTTCGATGATATGCGGCGCGGGCGGCAGGTCGGGTGAGCCAATGTCGAGGCGGATGATCGGCATCGGGTTGCCATCGGCGCGCAGGGCGTTGATTTTTACGTCTACAGCGGCGAAGAAGTGGTCAGAGATGGTGTGGGTGCGGGTGGCGGAAGTTTTCATGGGCTTTTTATTGGGACACGGATTGCGCGGATTACACGGAATTTCACGGATTTTTCTTTATGATTCTTGAGGTTGAATGCTTTCGCGCATGGCATGGCGGTCGGCTTTGTGGCCTGTCCACAACTCAAAGGCCAGGGCAGCCTGTTCGATGAGCATGCCCAGCCCATTCGAAGCCTGCAAACCGGCAGCGCGGGCGCGCTTGATCAGCAGGGTTTCGGGCGGGTTGTAGATCAGATCGTAGACGAAGGCTTTCGGCGGAAAGTCGCCCTCCCAGGCGCAGGTTGCGGTGTCCGGCGTCATGCCGAGCGGGGTTGTATTCACCAGTAAATCGAAATTCGAGATTGGGGGATCGATGTCATAGGCGGCCTGCAAGCCGAATTCTGTGACGAGCGCCTGGGCTTGCTCGATACGCCGGGCCGCCACGGACACGTTCCACCCGTGGGCCTGGAGTGCAAAAACAACAGCCCGCGCCGACCCGCCAGCGCCTAAAACGAGTGCTGATTTTCGATTTTCGAATATCGAATATCGAGTTTCGAGTTTCGACGAAACATCCTCCCAAAATCCCGCGGCGTCGGTGTTGTCGCCGATTAAGCGTCCGTTTCGCAGGTAAATCGTGTTGACCGCGCCGATGGCGGTTGCCGTTTCGGAGAGTTCATCCAGCAGCGGCAGAACGGATTGCTTGTGCGGAATGGTCACATTCAGCCCGTGGATCTCTCCGCTACGGACGCGCCCCAGCAGGGCGGCTAATTCGTCCGGGTGGGCCGGGTCAACCGGGAAGAGTGAATAGCTGCCTTCCAGCCCGGCAGCCGCCAGCGCGGCGTTGTGCAGTTTGGGCGAAAGGCTGTGCGAGAGGGGAAAGCCGGTCAGGCCGAGGGTAAAGGGCATGGGGAAGTAGAAGAGTGGATGAGTGAAAAAGGGAAAATGATAGTGTCGGATGAATGGCAACTTTTTAACTTTTCATCTCATCAACTCATTCCCTGATCTTCTCCAAAACATCAAAATAATTCGGGAACGTTTTCGAGACACAGCCTGGGTTTTCAATCTCGACCCCTGGCGCGCGCAGTCCGATAAGCGAGAAGGCCATCGCCATGCGGTGGTCGTTGTAGGTCTGGATTTTGGCCGGGCGGATGTTCTTGCAAGGGTAAATGGTCATGCCGTCCGGGTGCTCTTCGACGGTCACGCCCAGGCGGGCCAGTTCAGCGCAGGTTGCGGCGACCCGGTCGGTTTCTTTGACCCGCGCCGAGGCGATACCGCGAATCCGGGTTGGGGAGTCGGCGAAGGGGGCAATCGCCGCCAGCGTTTGGGCGGTATCGGGAATATCGCGCAGGTCTACGTCCAGGCCGCGCAGGGGCGAGTGTCCAGTGACCAGGATGCAGTGGTCACTCTCTTCGATGGTCGCGTCCATTTGGCGGAGCACATCCAGAAATGCGAT
Source organism: Anaerolineales bacterium (assembly GCA_020060235.1). Taxonomy (GTDB): domain Bacteria; phylum Chloroflexota; class Anaerolineae; order Anaerolineales; family Villigracilaceae; genus UBA8950. The sequence continues at coordinate 2,804 of JAGVAO010000114.1, forward strand.
GTCGCCCTGTCTCGATTGGCGGCTGATGTTCTCGACGCGCACCGTCCCGCCGCAGATTAAGGGCGCGGCGAAGAAGTAGGATGCCGCCGAGGCGTCCGATTCGATGATGTAGCGCTCCTGCGCCCGGTAGCGCCCGGCGCGGACGGTGAATTGCTCGTAGCGGCGGCGTTCAATCGTCAAACCGAATTCTGCCATAATGGCGAGCGTCATCTCGACATAAGGTTTCGAGTTGAGTTCGGTTGAAAGGCTCAGTTCAACGGGATTTTTGGCATAGGGCGCGACCATCAGTAGCGCCGAAAGGAACTGGCTGGAAATATCCCCGGCGATGCTGGCGCGGCCTCCCGGCAATCCGCTGGCGTGGATGAGGATAGGAGGACAAATCAATTTTCGATTTTCGATTGCGTGATTGGATGATTGGATAACTGCCCCCAGCGCCTCCAGCGTTTCGACCAGGTCGCCGATGGGGCGTTCGCGCATGCGCGGCTCGCCATCCAGAGCGTATTGGCCGTGACCGAGGGTCAGGAAGGCGCTCAGGAAGCGGGCGGCAGTGCCGGCGTTGCCGATGAACAGGTCGGCGCGCTTGGCGGGGATGTGCCCATCCAGGCCGGTGACGGTCATGGTTTTTGCGTTTTCATCGAGGCGCAGGTCGAATCCCAGGGTTTGCAGGGCAGCCGCAAAGTAGCGCGAGTCGTCGCTAAAGAGTGCATTTTCGAGGCGGGTGACGCCGTCGGCC
>JAGVAO010000081.1 GCA_020060235.1 Anaerolineales bacterium
GAGGATAGTCACCTGCTGCAAGCCCTTGCCACCCAGGCTGTGATTGCCATTCAGGAGGTGCGTTTGCTGGATGCCTTGCAGGAAGTCGCCCGCCTGCTGCTCAGCCAGCCCTACCAGAAAGTGCTCCAACATCTCTCGAAACTGGCCTGCGACCTGTTGGACGCTTCAGCCAGTTCCATCTGGTCGCTGCGCGGCGAGGAGCTGGTGTTGGATGTCTCCTCCGGCGGCTACCAGCACGGGGAGCGGATTCCGCTCAATGGCAGCTTGACCGGCGAGGTGGTGCGCAGCGGACAGCCGCTGGTGGCGCATGACTTGCGCGCCGATGCGCGATTCCACCGCCCCGACCTGGCCCAGTCGCAGAACTGGTCGCGGGCGCTAATAGTCCCGCTTCTTCCGGGTGACGGCGGCCAGCCCCTGGGCGCGTTCAGCGTCTACAGTTCCAGTGCGGCAACCGGCCATTTTGCCGAATCGGAGTGGGACAAGAAGGTGCTGGTCTGCCTGGCCGATTATGCCGTGCTGGCGTATCAGAACGCTGCCCGCCAGGAGGCCCTGCTTGCGGCCCAGGAACAGCGTTCGATTGCCGAAACCTTTGCGGCGGTGGGCGATATTACTTCCAATTTGTTGCATCATTTAAATAATAAGGTCGGCACCATCCCGGTGCGCATCCAGGGAATTGAAGACAAATGCGAAGACATCCTGGCGGCCAACCCCTACCTTTCCCACAACCTCGACGAAATCGAGCGCTGCGCCAGCGAAGCCATGCAAAGCGTGCGCGACAGCCTGCTACACCTGCGTCCGATTCGCCTGGAACCAGTGCTGGTTTCCCCGCGCATCCAGGAGGCCATTCGCGCCACGAAACTGCCGCCGGGAATTTACGTTCACTGCGATGCGCTCGACGGGCTGCCGATGGTCATTGCGGGCGGCAGCACATTGACCCTGCTGTTTACCAACCTGCTCGAAAACGCGGCAGACGCCATGGACGGGCAGGGCCGCATCCAAATCAGCGGCAAGTCAGACGACAAGTGGGTCGAAATCAGTGTCAGCGATAATGGCCCCGGCATCCCGCCGCACTTGCATGAGCATATTTTTGAGTTGAACTTTTCCGGGCGCGGCGCATCGCGCCCCGGCAAGTTGGGATTCGGCTTATGGTGGGTCAAAACCCTGATGACGCGCCTGGGCGGCTCGGTCAGTGTCGAAAGCGACGGTTTGCATGGCACGACCTTCCGCTTGCGCCTGCCACGCGCCGAATCGGCTGAAAGAGGCTTGCCATGAACGCCCCTTCCCTGCGCGCCCTGGTGGTCGAAGATGACCGCTCGTGGCAATCGATTTTGAGCGAACTGCTAACCGACGCCGGTCTGACCGTAGACCTGGCGGGCAACATCGACGAGGCTGGTCGCTTGTTGAAAGAAAACTCGCACCGCATGGCCGTGTTGGATTTGTCGCTGGCGGGCAGCGACCATCGCAACCATGACGGTTTGAGAATCCTTGAGTCGATTCGCCGTCACGACCCGGCCTGCCGAACCATCCTGCTGACGGGCTACGCCACGGTCGAGCTGGCCGTCAGTGTGTTGACTGAATATGGCGCATACAACTTCATGCGCAAGGAAAACTTCCATCGCGCCCAATTCCGCGAGATGATTCAGCGCATCCTGGCCAGCGCCCCGCCCTCAGATGAGAGAATGCCTTCCATGGCGGCAGCGCGCGCGGGTGAGTCTGTTCCGGTGTCGTCCGGCTCGGGAGCGGCCCGCGCCCTTTTGGTCGAAGACGACGCGGGGTGGCGCGGCATCCTTTCAGAAATCCTGGCAGACCTGAACTATCAGGTGCGTCCCTGTAACAGTTTTGGCGAGGCGCTTGGCTGCCTGCGGCGCGAGAAATATCACCTGGCGGTGGTCGATTTGTCGCTGGCTGGCCCGGCTGCCCGCGATGTTTTCCAGCCGGACGAATCGCTGGAGGGTTTTCAATTGCTGGCTAGCACCAAAACGGCCAATATCCCGACGATTGTGGTTAGCGGCGTGGCTTCGGTGGACGAAATCCAGCGCGCTTACGACCAGCAGGCGATTGTGGCCTACCTTGAAAAGCAGACCTTCGACCGGGCGGCGTTCCGGCGGGCTGTCGACGAGGCGCGGCGCGCGCGCGGCATCTCGTCTGAGTTGGATGTGCTGACCGACCGCGAGCGCGAGGCCCTGGTACTGCTGGCGCAAGGCATGACCAACAAGGAAATTGCGGAAAGCCTGGTAATTACCACCAACACCGTCAAGCGCCACCTGAAGGCCATTTTTGAAAAACTGGATGTTCACACCCGCTCCGCCGCCGCCGCAAAGGCCATCAGTGCCGGGGTGGTGGTCGGGCGCCCGCTGCGCGAAATTGAGGACGACGAGTGATTTTAAGGGAGATGTATAGATAAGTTTGGTATCATTGGGGAGGTTTTGAGAAGCAGATGACAACGATTGGCATTTTAGGCGCAGGACAGTTGGGACGGATGCTGGCCCTGGCGGGATACCCGCTGGGGCTGCGTTTCCGTTTTTTCGACCCTGCGCCCGATTCACCCGCAAACCTGCTGGCTGACCATTTGACCGCCGGCTACGCCGATGAGGCGGCCCTGCGCCGGTTTGTCGATGGTCTGGATGTTGTCACCTATGAATTCGAGAATGTGCCGGTCGAAACCGCCCGGTTTCTTGAGCGGTTTGTCCCGGTTTACCCGCCGCCGATTGCGCTCGAAAAGGCCCAGGACAGGTTGGTCGAGAAAACCTTTTTGCAGGGGTTGGGTATTCCGACACCAGCTTTTAACGGACTCGACAACGGACTTGTTAACGGACTCGCGGATGGGGACGGAATTGGGGCTGGTTTTTCGGCTGTGTTGAAAACCCGGCGAATGGGGTATGACGGCAAGGGACAGTATGTGGTGCGCAACCGGGCTGAACTGGCCGAGGCGCTGCGGAAACTGAGCGGGCAGGATGTGATTTTGGAGCAGTTCATCCCCTTTGAGCGCGAGTTTTCGATTATCTGCGCGCGCGGGGTGGATGGGGATGTGGTTTTCTATCCGCTGACCCATAACACGCACCGCGAGGGCATTCTGCGGGTTTCAATCGTTGAAGATTTGGATTCGACCCGACATTTGCAGCTCCAGGCCGAATCTTATGCGCGGGCGGTGCTGGATGCGCTCGACTATGTTGGCGTTCTGGCGATTGAGTTTTTCGAGAAGGATGGCCGCCTGCTGGCCAATGAGATGGCGCCGCGTGTCCACAACAGTGGACACTGGACGATTGACGGGGCAGTGACCTCGCAGTTCGAGAATCAGGTCCGGGCGGTGTGCGGGCTTCCGCTTGGGAGCACGAATCCGCTGGGGGCCTGTGCGATGGTCAACTTAATCGGTGAAATCCCTGCGGCGGCAGACATCCTGCAAATTGAAGGCGCGCATCTGCACCTGTACGACAAATTGCCGCGACCAGGGCGCAAGGTGGGGCACATCAACATTGTTGCGGATAGTCAAGATAAATTGAAGGAAAAAATTGGAGAAGTGCAAAAATATGTCCTGGGATGAATCCCCAAAAGAAGAGTGTGGCATTATTGGCGTGTTTGCGCCAAACGAAGATGTTGCCCGTATGACCTTTTTTGGCCTGTTTGCCCTGCAACATCGCGGGCAGGAGGCGGCAGGAATAGCGGTCGCCGACGGGCAGGTGGTTTCCACTTATAAGAATATTGGGCTGGTTTCACAGGTCTTTCGCCCCGGCACACTGGATGAGTTGAAGGGTCATTACGCCATTGGGCATACCCGCTATTCGACGACCGGCTCCTCGCTGATGCGCAATGCCCAGCCGTTCATGATTGAGACGATGAATGGGCCGCTGGCGTTGGCGCACAATGGTAACCTGGTCAATTCGGCTGAACTGCGCGATGAGATGCTGCACCAGGGGGTCGGTTTTGCATCGTCGTCGGACAGCGAAGTGATGACGATGATGCTGGCCCGCGATTCCGGGGAAACGTGGGAAGCGCGGATAAAGGAAGCCATGCAGAAGTGGGTGGGGGCTTATTCACTGGTAGTGCTGACCCGCGACTGCGTGTATGCCGTGCGCGACCCGTGGGGATTCCGCCCGTTGAGCGTGGGGATGCTGCCAAACGGCGGCTACGCTGCCGCCTCGGAGACGGGAGCGCTGACCACCCTGGGCTGCGAGGCCATCCGCGATGTAAAACCCGGCGAAATCGTTGCCCTTTCGGAAAATGCCCTGACTGTGACCCAGGCCTTGCCGCCAGTGAAACCCTCGGCCAAGTGCGTTTTTGAGTTTGTCTATTTTGCGCGTCCCGACCAGACCTGGGAAGGAGTCAATGTCCACGCGGTGCGGCAGCGGTTGGGCGA
>JAGVAO010000027.1 GCA_020060235.1 Anaerolineales bacterium
CGCAGGGATTCAATTTCGAGTTCTGCCGCCTTGAAATCCGGGTCATACGAGCGGTCCTGCCCCATTCCTGCCTGGATGGTGCGCGTCGCGGACAACAAGCAAACAGCCTGCCTGTGTTCGCCAACCGCAACCAGGACAAGCGCAATTCCTTCAATTGCTTTGAGAATATGTTCCATCATGCCGGTCGGGGAAAAATAAGCCAGGGCTTTCTGGTGCAAGGCCAGCGCCGTGCGAACCTCGCCTTTCCCGTACAAGACAAGCGCCTTTCCCCAGGTGTTAACGGCTACAACCAGTTCCGAGCCGTTTTCCAGCCCAATTCGCGCGCTGGCTTCATACAGGCTGAAGGCATCCTCCAACTGCCCCTGGTAGCGTTTGTTGTCCGCAATATTGTGCAGGAGATAAGCGGTTACCAGCGGGTCAATCATTTCCCTGGCAGCCAGGAGGGCTTCATCCAGCAAACCGTCGGCACGGGCATAATCGCCCAGCCGGGAAAGCCGCACGCCAAGATTGCTGGCGGCAAAACAAATCATTTTATTCAGGCTCGCCTGGCGGGCTTGCATCAGGCAGGCCTCCAGCATGGTAATACAATTGTCTTCTTCACCAAGTTCGCCCAAACACATGGCGATGTTGTTGAGCGTGAATACCTCGCCGGGCAAATCACCCGCCTGCCGGTAGAATTCAAGGGCCTGCTGGTGGCAGGACAGGGCCTTCTGGAACTGCCCCAGGTAAAAAGCCATCGTCCCGGCCCCGCTCGCGGCCCGGGCGCGATGTCGGTCAGGGCCGCCTTCAGGGCAGGCTTCGAGTGAGCGCACCAGCCAGCGCTCCCCTTCCGCGCACTGGTCCGAAATTTCCCAGTACGACCACAGCCCGCCCGCCAGGCGCAGGGCCGTTGGCGGTTCATGCGTCAGCGACCATTCGAGCAATTCGCGCAGGTTGTCCTGCTCGGCAGCCAACGCAGACAGACTGCTCTCGACATACATCCGTTCAGACAAGCCCGGCTCGATGCTGTCCACCAGGCGGGCGAAAAAATTCACGGCACGGGCCGGGGCCAGTTCGGCTTCCCCGGCTTCGGCCAGGCGATGCAGGCCAAAGTGGCGGATGCTGTCCAACATGCGGTAGCGCGTCCCGGTCTCGGTTTCGCGCATCACCAGCAGGGATTTTTCCACGAGACGGGTGAGCAGGTCGAGGGGCAGGGTCGCCAAATCCGCGCCCAGGGCTTCGGCGGCCTCCAACGTGCAGCCGCCGGGCAAAACCGCCAGCCGCCGGAAGAGCGCTTTTTCGTCCTCATCGAGCAGGCCATAGCTCCAGTCAATCAGGGCGTAGAGCGTTTTCTGGCGCGGAAGGGCAGCGCGGTCGCCCGAAGCCAGCAGGCGGAAGCGGTCATCCAATCGTTCGGCAATCTGGGCCGGGCTGAGGGCTTTCAGGCGCGAAGCGGCCAGTTCAATCGCCAGCGGAATACCGTCCAATTGGCGGCAAATCGCGAGCACCGCGGCGGCGTTGGTTTCGTCCAGGGTAAACGAGGGCTGCGCGGCGCGGGCGCGTTCGACAAACAGGCGCACAGCCTCGGCCTGCTGCAAGGTTTCGGGGTCGTCCGCACCCTCAGCGGGCACTTCCAGCGGCGGGACAGGGTAAACCTGCTCGCCGCCAATCCCCAGGGCTTCACGGCTGGAGGCCAATATTTGCGACTGCGGGCAGCCCAGCAAAATTTTGGCCGACAAGCTGGCGCAGGCATCCAACAAATGTTCACAATTATCCAGCACCAGCAAGAAACGGCGCGGCTTGAGCGCATCGAGCAGGGATTCTTCGAGCGACTGGCCGGACTGTTCTTTGATGCCAAAAACCCCCGTCACCTGCGACAGCACATCTTCGGGGCGGGTCAGCGCGGCCAGTTCGACCCACCACACACCCTGCTCATAGGTGTCGACCAACTCCGAAGCCGCCTGAATGCTCAGGCGGGTCTTGCCGCTGCCGCCGGGGCCAATCAGCGTCACCAGGCGGGCCGGACGGGCGTCGCGCGCCAGCGGGACAAGAAGGCTCTCGACCGCCTCCAGTTCGGCTTCGCGCCCGACGAAACTGGTCAGCGGTTCGGGCAGGTTGGTCTGATGGGCGGTCAATTTGGCGGATGCGCCCGCAGCAGCCTTTTGCAAACGCTGGTAAATCGCCTCGGTCATCGGCGAAGGACGCACCCCCACCAGGCCGTTCAACGCTTCGATGCAAGACTCATACTGCCGCAGGGCTGCCGCCCGGTCGCCCATCGCCTCGTAACAGACCATAATGTGCTGGTGGGCGGCCTCGTTGGCCGGGTCGAGCGCCAGCAGGCGGCGCGCTAGCTCGATGGCTTTTTCATAGTTCGCGCTTGAGCGGTGATGAGCAATCAAGCGCAAAAGGGTTTCGAAATACAATTGCGCCAGGCGTTCGCGCCATTCCAGCGCCCAATCTTCGTAAGTATCGGGCAGGAAGTCATCCTGGTACAGGCTGAGGGCGTCCTGCCAGTCGGGCGCAGATTTGCCCTTAGCGAGTTTCTCGAATTCGAGCGCATCCACCCACACGGACAGGCCAGGGCTTATCCCCAGGCTGTCACGCCCGCCGATAAGCATCTCCTCGCCCAGCCCCTTACGCAGGTCGCTGACCGTCACGCGCAGCGACAAGCGGGCCGATTCGTCGTCCGCATCGCCCCAGAACAACGCAGCCAGGCGCTCGCGCGGATGTTCCGCCGGGTGCAGGCACAGGTAGGCCAGCAGGTTCAAGGCCTTGCGGCGTTTGAAAGCCAGCGGCGTGCCGTCCAGTTCGAGGCGGGGCAGGCCGAGCAGGGAAAGGCGAAGGGATTTGCCCATGAGGCTATTATGACAGAAAACTGTGAAAAATCGTTAGATTTGGAAAACCCAAACTGTGAGAAAATAAGCGGCAACTCAAAAGCGGAGAAAACCATGCAAACAAAATCCCTGAATGGCAACTGGCAATTTCGTCAATCCGGCGCGGGTGACTGGCTGCCCGCCACCGTCCCCGGCGGGGTGCATACCGACCTGCTGGCGTTGGGCAAAATTCCCGACCCGTTTGTAGCGGATAACGAACTCAAAGTGATGTGGGTGGCCGAAACAGATTGGGAATACCGCCACACATTCATGGCGGACGCAGCCCTGCTGGCCGAATCAAACCTGACCCTGGTCTGTGACGGGCTGGATACGCTGGCCGACGTCTATCTCAACGAGGAATATATCGGCCATGCCGATAATATGTTCCGCCAGTGGGAGTGGGATGTGAAAGACCTGCTGCGCGAGGGCAAAAACGAAATCCGCATTGTGTTTGGCTCGCCCGTTCGTTTTATCACCGCCAAACAGGCGCAACTTCCGCTGACAGGCGGAGGCGACATCCCCGGCGGGCCGCATCTGCGAAAAGCGCCCTGCCACTGGGGCTGGGACTGGGGGCCCAAACTGCCGCCCATCGGCGTGTGGAAGGATATCCGGCTGGAGGCTTTCTCAACGAGATTCGAAGATGTCCACATCCGCCAGCAGTTCGAGGAGGATGGCAGCGTGACGGTAACGGTGGATGTAACCGCCGAGGCCGCTCCCGGCGCGGAATTAACTGCCAGCCTGGAAATCGTCCACCCGGACGGAAGCAGGCAGTCGGTGGAGGAGTCCTTGTTCTGGTTCGAGGATGAAAGCGAACAAGTCGCGAATCTCCAATACCCAATATCCAATCCCCAACTGTGGTGGCCCGCCGGATATGGCGCTCAGCCGCTCTACGAGGTCGTAGTCACATTGAAAGACGGCAAAACCGTTTTGGATAGCCGCGCGTACAAAATCGGCCTGCGGGTCATCGAACTGCGCCAGGAACCCGACCAGTGGGGCAAGGAATTTACCTTCTACGTCAACGGCGTGCGCCTGTTTGCCAAAGGCGCCGACTGGATTCCCGCCGACTCGCTGCCTACGCGCATCACCAAAGAATATCTGGACATGCTGCTTAAATCGGCGGTGGACGCCAACATGAACATGCTGCGCGTGTGGGGCGGCGGATATTACCCCGAAGAGATGTTCTATAACCTGTGCGACCAGTACGGCTTGCTGGTCTGGCAGGATTTCATGTTTGCCTGCGGCATTTACCCGGCGGACGCCGATTTCTTCGAGAACGTGCGCATCGAGGCGATTGAGAACGTCCGCCGCCTGCGCCATCGCGCCAGCCTGGCATTGTGGTGCGGCAACAACGAGATGGAGCAGGGCTGGTGCGATTGGGGCTGGAACAAGCCCGACGACCCGCTCAACCAGCGACTCAAAGACGGCTACGACCGTATGTTTCACCACATGCTGCCCGAACTGCTTGAGGTCGAAGACCCTGATACCCCCTACTGGCCAAGTTCGGCTTCGGCAGGCACGCCCTTCGATGGCGCGAACAACCAGGTGCAGGGCGACTGCCACTATTGGGATGTCTGGCACGGGCGCAAGCCGTTCACGGCCTACCGCACGCAGTTCCCACGCTTCATGAGCGAATTCGGTTTCCAGGCCTTGCCGCCGCTCAAGACGATTGCCACCTATGCCGAGCCTGCCGACTGGAACATGACCTCCTACATCATGGAGCATCACCAGCGCAGCGGCTCGGGTAACGGGCTGATGATTGCCCAGATGACCGACACCTTCAGGATGCCGAAAGATTTCGCCTCGCTGGTCTACCTGAGCCTGGTCTTGCAGGCCGAAGGCATTCGCTACGGCGTGGAACACTGGCGGCGCAACCGCGAGCGGGTCAGCGGCACACTTATCTGGCAGCTCAACGACTGCTGGCCGGTCGCTTCGTGGGCTTCGCTGGATTATTACGGACGCTGGAAGGCGCTGCATTATGCCGCCAAACGCTTCTACGCCCCCCTGCTGCTCTCGGTGGCCGATTATGGCAAGACGATGAAGGTTCACGTTACCAGCGACCTGGTCGAACCGGTCGATGTGACTGTCCGCTGGCGGCTGGAGACGCTGGACGAAAAAGTCCTGGGTAAGGGCGAACAATTCATCCGCGCGCTGGCGCTGGCGGATACGCTGGTCGGGTCGTATGATTTTTCGGTTCAGGTGAACCCCGAAAACCAGAAAAAGGCCGTTTTCGTGGCCGAACTGTGGCAGGGCGCGCAACTGACCGCCCGCAGCGTGACACCTTTCGTGGCCAACAAACACCTGGAACTGCGCAAACCCGGCCTGAAAACCCAGACCCGCATCGAGGGCGAGATGCTGTTTATAGATGTCTCTACGAAAACCCTGGCCCGTTTCGTCGAACTTTCCATCGACGGGGCCGATGCCGTTTTCAGCGACAACTACTTCGACCTGCCGGCGGGCGCAAACCTGACTGTGACCTGTCCGCTGCCCGAAGGCTGGGGCGCGGAAAGCAAGGTGCAAGCGCGGTCGTTATACGACTCGTTTGCTTAAATGACGTAGAGCGGGATGTTATCCCGCTTGTCCCAAGCGCAAGGCGGAATAGTATCTCGCCCCACGTGCAAAAAAGCCCCTGGTGGTTGTCGAAAACCGTCAGGGGCTTGGCTTATTCAGTTTCTTTCAACAAGAATTCCAGTGGAATGTCGACCCGCTCACGCCAGGAACGCTCGGAATGGTCTGCGCCTTCAAACTTGCGGGTCAGCCAGTTGCGGCCTTCTTCGTAACCGGCCCGGCGCAGGTAGTCGTCCATCAGGCGCTGGAAAGGCTCATAGCCGGCGTCCAGGGTTTGGGTGCCAAAGTCGAAGTAGAGTTTGTGGTTGGCCGGGTCGGGCAGGCGGGCGGCCATGGCGTACACCAGCGGGTCGCCGCCTGCGGGCCAGTGGGTCGAGACACAGCCCGCGCCGCCAAAAATATCGGGGTATTCGCTCACGGCATAGAGCGAAGCCAACCCGCCCATGCTCGACCCCATGATGAAGGTCTGCGGCTGTTCGGGCCGGGTGCGGTAATGCGAATCGATAAACGGCTTAAGTTCGCTTACCAGGAATTTGAGATACTCGTCCGAAACGGGATAGCCGCCGGTAACATCGCGGAAGTCTTCGCGCACCTGCTTCATCTCACGCGACTTGAGTTTGAGCGGCCTGGCGGGCATGTATTCCTGCCAGCGCTGTTCGGTGTTCCAGATGCCGATCACAATCGCGCCGTGCAGGCCGCGAGTGGCCATCAGGCGGCTGATGGCTTCGTCCACACCCCAATCAACGTTGTCATAGGCCAGGACGGGATCGAACAGGTTCTGGCCGTCGTGCATGTAGAGCACAGGGTAGGGCGCGTCATCGTCGTTGTAGCCCGGCGGAAGCCAGACATCGATGTGCCGGGCTTCGACATAAGCCGATTCAAAGCGCGAATGCCGCTGAGTGATTCCGTTCCCCTGGGTGTTGGGCTTGGAGGGCATGAGGGCTTCTCCTTGAACAAGGAGATTTTACCCTAAAGTTACCCGGTCGCAGCGACAAGCACCAGCGCAGACTGCGGCCCCAGTTCGAGCGTCAGCGCGCCGTCGGCAACGGTGAAGGCTCCGGCGTCGGCAGGCCAGGCGGACTGGTAGGTGGAGGCGGCCAGTTTATCGGCGGACAGGCGCAAGGTGGCGCGCTTCCCGATGCCGGCGTGGAAAACAACCAGGGCTTCCTCCCCGCTGATGCGGCGGCGGTAGGCAACAGTCTCGCCATCCGCATAAAGGAAAACCAGGTCGCCGGTGCGCAGGGCAGGATGGGCGTGACGCAGGGCGGTGGCGCGGCGGTAGAAATCGTGCAGGGGATGCGGGTGGGCTTCAAACTTGGCCCAGGGGAAGGCTTCGCGGCAGTAGGGGTCGCCGCCCGCTGAAAGACCGGCTTCGTCGCCGTAGTAGATACACGGCGCGCCGGGCAGGGTCATCTGGCACAGGACGGAGAGTTGCAGGGCGGCCTGGTCGTCCTTGACGAGCCACAGGGCGCGGGGCATGTCGTGGCTGTCGAGCATGTTGAGTTGGGCGGTGTTGATTTCCCAATCGTACCAGCCGAGCATGGTTTCGATGGCCTTTTGGAAGCGCGGCGCGTCGATGGGCTGCCAGTTCATGTCGGGGTTGTGCCATTTGTTGAGGTTGTGACGGCCAAAGAAGGTCAGGATGGGGCCGGTGGCCTGGTAATTCATGACGGCATCGAACATATCGCCTTGCAACCAGTGGGCGGCTTCGTGCCAGATTTCGCCGACAATGTAGGCTTCGGGGTTGACGCTTTTGACCACCTGGCGAAACTCGCGCCAGAAGGAATCGTCTTTGATTTCTTCGGGAACGTCGAGCCGCCAGCCGTCGGCGCCAAACTCAAGCCAGTGACGGGTAACGGTGAAGATGTAGTCGCGCACGCCGGGGTTGTCGGTGTTGAACTTGGGCAGGGAGGCGTGATTCCACCAGGAGGCGTAGTTGGGTTTCTGGTCAGCATCGTTGGGGTAGGCGTAGAGCGGGTAATCGTGGACGTGGAACCAATCGATGTAGGGCGAGTCGCCGCCGTTTTCCATGATGTGGTGGAATGCCCAAAATCCGCGCCCGCAGTGGTTAAAGACGCCATCGAGGATGATTTTCATATCGCGCTGGTGGGCTTCATCGAGCAGGGCGCGCAGGGCTGCCTCGCCGCCCAGCAGGGGGTCAACTTCGAGGAAGTTGTAGGCGTTGTAACGATGGTTGGAGGCCGCCGAAAAAATGGGATTGAGGTAGATGGCGGTGACGCCGAGGTCTTTCAGGTAGTCGAGTTTGTCGACAACGCCGTACAGGTCGCCACCCTGGTAGCCCTGTTCTTCGGGCGGCGCGCCCCAGTCTTTCAGTTTGATTCCGCGGGCGTGGCGGGTCTGGTCACTGCGGCGGAAGCGGTCGGGGAAAATCTGGTAAAAGACGGCGTGTTTGACCCATTCGGGGGTTTGGATGTTCATGGATGATTTCCTTCTTCTCGATTAACGTAATTTTAGAACCAGCATCTGGTAGGCGGGCAGTTCGGGCAGGGGTTGGTAATCGCTGAACGCGCCGTTTGCAACCATGAGCGGGGCGGCATCTGCGCCGCCAAAGAGGGTCTCAAGACGAATGGTACCATTTTTTAGCACGTCTGAAGACAGGCTGAGTTTATAGTCTGAGATTGGTGCATTGCCAAGATTTGCCACGATGAGCAGGATTTCACCGCCGTCATGGCGCAGCATGGCGAAAACCTTGCTGCTGCCGGTTTCGACCAGCACCGACTGCCCGGCGCGCAGGGCGGGATGCTGGCGGCGGAGGGTCGTCAGGGCGCGGTAATGATTGAGCAGGGATTCGGGGTCGCCATCCTGGGCCACCACGTTGACTTCGGCGTAGTCGCCGTTGACGGCAATCCAGGGCTGGCCGGATGTAAACCCGGCATTTGGGGAGGCGTCCCACTGCATGGGGGTGCGGATGTATTCGTCCGGTTTTTTGCCAGTCATGCCTATTTCTTCGCCGTAATACAGGAAAGGCGTGCCAGGCGAGACCAGCAGGAGGAAGGAGGCCATCTTGGCCTTGTTAATATCGCCGCGCAGGGTGCTCATGACCCGTTCCTGGTCGTGGTTGGTCAGGAAGGTGGCGAAATTCCCTTCTGGGTTGTCCTTAACGGCAAAGGTTATCGCGCTGCGAATGCCTGAGTTCGCGCCACCGTTGGCGCTGTTGACGGCTCCGCTTGCAATTTCAAAGTTGAAAATGTGGTCGAGTTGGTCTTCGTATATCTTGCTGACCAGCGAACCCGCCCCGTAAATTTCACCAATCAGGTAAGGGTCGTTTTCAGCATTTTCCTTGATGAAGGCGTAGTAGCCCCTGAGCCATTCATGGTTGGCGGGCGTGCTTTCGAACTTGAGACCTTCCTCGACCAGGTGCTTGGCTGCATCGATGCGAAAACCGTCCACGCCGACGTCGTTGAGCCAGTACAGGCTCATTTCGCGCATTTTATCGGTCACTTCGGGGTTCTCGTAGTTCAGGTCGGGCATCTCGCGCCAGAAAAAGCCGTAGTAGTAGCCGTGCGTTCCGCCATGCCAGTAACTGCCGACATAGTCATCTCCCCAGCGATACCAATCCCTGAACGGCGAGGCCGGGTCTGCATCCGCGCTCTGGAACCAGGGATGTTTGCTGGATGTGTGATTGAGCACCAGGTCGATAATGATGCGCATGTCGCGTTTGTGGGCTTCGGCCAGCAGGCGTTTGAAGTCGTCCATCGTGCCGTATTGCGGGTTGACGGCGTAATAATCCGTAACGTCATAACCGTGATAGGAAGGGGATGGATTAATCGGCATGAGCCAGATGGCCGTTACGCCCAGGGATTGCAGGTAATCCAATTTTTCGGTAATGCCGTTGAAGTCGCCAATCCCGTCGCCGTCGGTGTCGTTGAACGAGCGCACAAAAATCTCATAAAAGACCGCATCCTGCCACCAGGGGCCGGTCGCGGCCTGGCGCGGCGCACAGGAAACGAGCAAGGTTGTCAATAGCAACAGAAAGACCAGAAAACGCTTCATCCAAGACTCCTTTTCAAAATCGCCTTCACTCCGAAACAAGCGGCCAGGCGCGGCAGGCAATCGAAAACGTGAGTATCACGCAATCCAATGCTTGTCCGCGCCCGGTGGTTTTGAAAGCGATATTCGAACTATCCCTTAACACTGCCGGCGGTAAGGCCGGAGGTGATGTACTTCTGGAGGGCGATGTAGGTGATGGCCACAGGCAGGGCCACAATCACAGCCATGGCGGCGAAGCGGTTCCAGGGGATGGCGTTGGCGTACTGCCCCACCATGTTGTAGAGCGTCATCGAGAGGGTGTAGTCGCCCGGCTTGCTC
>JAGVAO010000218.1 GCA_020060235.1 Anaerolineales bacterium
AGTGTGATTGGTGGCCATAATGTTTTCCATTTTGTGCAGGGGCGACCCGCTGGGCCGCCCCTGCAAGGATAATTAAACGGTCTGCGTGCTGATTTCCTCACCGGCGCGCAGTTCTTTCTCATAGTTGTCGTACTGGCGGGCGGGGCGCATCCCGGCGCGCTCGTAGATTTTAAGCGCCCCGGTCAGGCTGTCGGCGTCCACGCCGAGGGCTGCGCCTTTCTTGCCGCGCCGGTAAAACTCGGCAAAGGAGGTTTTGAGCAGTGCGCTGGCGATGCCGCGCTTGCGCCACTCGCGGCGCACACCCAACTCGTTGACAAACCCGTTTTCGGGGTTTTCGTAGTCTTCGGCGCGGCAAACGCTGATGCCGACCATCTCGTCGCCGTCCATGGCAACGAACCACAGGCTGGGGTCGTAGATGGGGTCGCCCAGGAAGTGGTGACGGAAGTTCGTCAGTTCATCCTCAAAGGGGCGCTCGACAAAGCCATAATGGTCACGGAAGGATTCTATCATCGTGCGCACCACCGCCTCGAACTCGGTCTCAGGATTGTACGGGCGGATGACGATTCCCTGCGGGGTGGGCGGAACTTGCGGCGGGCCGTCGAAAGTGGTTGCCATGCGATAGAACGAGCGGTCATACTTGTAGCCGCGCGATTCGACCAGGGCCTTGAAACGCTGGTTCTGGACGACAAAGCCGGTTCGCGGCGCGAATCGGACTCCGTCCGGGATGCGCTCAACGGCCAGCGCAGCGCGGGCTTCGCCCCAGTCGAGCAGGGCATCTTCGACACCCTGGCCGAGGTAGTCGGGGTGGACACAGAACCAAATCCAGGGGTGGACGGGCGGCGTGCCGGTGTCCCATACTTCGAGTACGCCGACCAGGGTTCCATCCGGGGCGAAGACCATGCGGGTGCTTTTTTCCATGTCGAATTTCGGGTCTTGCCAGTCGTTGCGCACCAGTTCGGGGTCGGTCAGGTCGATTGCGCCGGTCAGGTGTGTGGCGCTGGCGTTGAGCAGGTCGAAAACGATTTTGTAGTCATCCAGTTTGCCGGGGCGAATGGTGAATCCATCTGGCAGTTGGACAACTTTATCAAGGGTGATTTCGGGGTTCATAATATTCTTCTCTTTCTGCTATTAAAGCATCTTTTCCATTGAGAACATTCCCGGCGACTGGACATAACCAAATTTGCGGTCGATGGCAATCATCGGAGCGTTTTTTGAATTGTGATTCGTGCGTACGGTGTCAACTTGCAGCACCGAACGGGCATAACGCAATGCCAATACCTTGATGGCTTGGGCCAGTTTGCGCCCGCGATAGCGCTGGTCAACACCGGTGAACAGGTTATAGGCGTAATCGGCTCCGGAGAAGCGGGTGATGGCGCTCATTGCGGCCCATTCACCGTTAGCGGTGTCAATTACGACCATTTGACCGCCGGGTTTGTACCAGTCTGAGCCGCAGACTTTCTCCTGAAAGTCCTCGAAAGACAACCAGGCGGGCGAGCCATCGCTGCCCAGGGTTTGCCTGGATGCCGTGTCGTTCAAGGCGTAGAGTTTGCGTTGGTTGGCTTCGGTGTTGCCTAGGGCTTCCATCGAGGTAAATTGGAAGCCTTCGCATTTCAACATTTCAATAGTGGCCTCATAAGGTCGGTCATCGAAGGTGTTCAAATCCAGCGACATGCCCCACGAGTGCGAGCGTTCGCTGAACCCGCATTTTTCGGCAAAAGACCGGAACTCCGGGCAGGTGTCGCGGACATCCACCCGTAGGGTTCGAAGTTGCGCCTGCCGGGCGGCCTGTTCGATATCGTCATAAAGGCGACGCCCAACACCATGCTGGCGCTGTTCAGGCTTGACAATCACGTAAAAATAGGCCTGGCTGGCCTCGAACCGGCTGATGGTGGCCCAGTTGAAGCCGAGCAGTTCGCCGTGTTCGTTTTCGGAGGCCATCAAGCGGAAAATCCGCGCCTGGTGGGCGGCATAATCGTCCCTGAGACCCTGTTCGGTGGTGGGTTCATCTTGTTCAGTGGTGAACAGGGCGGCCAGCTGTCCAAAATCACGTTCCAAATCGACCGGGCGTAAATGGACTGCGTTCATTTTGTTTCCTTTCAACAAGTCCCAAAGGTTTTTGCAAATCTTTGGGACTCTCTTTTACTCCAACGGTTTGCGATAGGTCATGTTGCGCTTGACTTCCTTGTAGCCTACCGATTGGTATAGTTTCAATGCGCCGCTGGGGTTTTCGGTATCGACGCCCAGGGCGGTTTCGGTCATACCCATCTCCTTGAACATGGCGATGCTCTGGACAAGCAGCGAACGCGCCAGGCCAAGTTTGCGCCACGAGCGGCGGGTGGAGATGCCTTCGGTATAGCCGCGCTTGCGGTTGTACTCGGCATTTTCGGCCTCGTTGACGAAGTTCAGCACCATGCCAGCAATCTGGCCGCCATCCCAGCCAATTTTCCACAGCGAGGGGTTGAAGGTCGGTTCGTCCTGCCAGTGCGAGAATTCCTCGAAGGTTTCCTCGCTAAAGCTCCAGTGGTCGCGGAAGGCTTCCATGTGGGCCTCGTAAACCTGGCGCAACATGGATACGTCGGCGGGGCGGACTTCCAAACCGGACGGCATGGGCGCATCAGGAAGCGGCATATCGATGTCGCGGGTCATCTCGACAAAGTAGCGCACAGGCTGGTAGCCCTGGCTTTCGAGCAGGGCTTGCCGCCCGGATTCGCTGCCATTGGCCCAGGTCTGGAAGAATTTCCCCGCGCCCGCTTCGTGCTGCGCCGCAATCTGGCGCAGGCGCGCCTCGGCATGTTGCAGCATGGCAGTGCCGATTCGGTTGCGCCGCCAGTCAGGGCGCAGGAAGCCGACCATGCCATACGTGTATGTGCCGTCGTCCAGTTTGTCCCACCAGACGCGCTGATAGCCGATGACTTCGCCGTTCATTTCGGCAAAGAGCATGTCGGTTTCAGGATTGCAGCGTACCAGGTGGCTGTAGTTGCGGCGGATATCATCGAGCGTATCGCTGCGCTCGACCTGGTCGGCCTGTTTGCTGGCTTCGATGACTGCCAGCATTTTGGGGTAGTCGCCCTCCCCGGCGAACCCGCGAAAGGTCAGGCCGGGGATGGCGGGAGATTCAGACAACAGGATGTTTTCAAGTAAAGTTGACATGGTTTTTCTCTTTCTAATATTCAATCGGTTTTTCGAATACGTCCACAGCGCGGCTGGCATTTTCCGGCAGGTGCAGCGCGCCGGTGACGCGCTTCATCTCTTTTTTCTCCGGTTTGATTTGCCGCCAGCCGAGCGACTCGCATAGTTCGTGCGCGCGCTGGACGGGCAGGGCCGCGAAATGCGGCGCAGACCATGCGCCAGAAGGCAGGCTGTCCAACTCCAGCCGAACGCGGGCCTCGCCCCAAGAGAGCAGGGCGCTGCCGATGCCGCGTCCTTCGTAGTCAGGATGAACACAGCCCCACAGGAAGGGGTGCTCATTATCCAGCGAAACCTGGATGAAGCCCACCAGGTACTCGCGCGGGTCGAACACCATTCGCACGTCCATGGCCGGGTTAAAGCGCGGCGATTGCCATTCCACGCGCAAATCTTCTACGCGGAAAGCCGCAGGGGCCATTTGTCGCTGGTTGAGCAGGTAGACCACCATCGGCAGGTCGTTCAGGGTTGCGCCATAGAAGGTGTACCTGTCGGGCAAATATCTTGTAGGTGAGTGATAATGAAGAGCCATTTCGGCCTCCGAAATTCTTTGAAAAACAAACGGTTTCATTCTGGCACCTGCCCTGTCTGGTCAGGCGTCCCATTCCGGGGCGGGTTATCTATCTTGAACTTGAACCACACCGGAACAATGCACAACAGCGAGACAGCAGCCGTGATTCCGAACGGGAACTGCGGGCTGATGTTTTCCCACAGGAAGCCGCCAATCAACGGAGCCGGGAGTGAGACCAACCCCAGGCTGGTGCTGAACAGCCCGAAGGCGGTTCCGCGCAGGTGGGCCGGGACGGCTTTGCTGATGAGCGACTGGTAGGCCGGGGAGACCAGCGCCACGCCGGTTCCGGCCAGCGCCCATCCAGCGGCATACAGCCAGAAGGGACTGGCGGGCGGCACAACGGCAATCATCCCAATCGCAATCGCCATCAACAGGAAACCGAGCGCGATGGCAACCCGTTCGCTGGTCTTGTCTGAGAGCCAGCCGCCTGGAATCATGAACAACATCATGAACAGGCCAAAGATGCCGCTGCTCCAGCCAATCTGCTCGAAGTTCATCGCCGCCACCTGTTCCATGTACAGACCCATGAAGTTGAACGAGATGGCAAACGAAATGTCGCGCACGCCGTCTGTCAGCAAAATCCAGGTCAGCACACCGCCGGAAAACAACAGCCCAGACATGGCGCCCAGGTTGGATTTCAACCCCGCGAAAGTCAGCGGCGGGCGGGTGTGGGCATGGGCATCTTTGCGCGCAGCGTGACGGGCCATTCCCAACCGGATGACGGTCGCCGCAATGTAGAGCGCGGCAGAGACAACCAGCATTGCCTTGAAATTAAAGTTCTGGACAATCCAACCGCCAAGCGGAGGGCCAAGCACAGAAACAACGCCGAACAAGGTCTGTGTGACGCCAAAGACCCGCGCGCGGTTGTTTTCAGACGAGTTTTCGGCGATGAAAGCATCGAAACTCGGCCCAACCAGCGAACGCGCCACCGCGCCGACCACGCTCGAAAGCAACACCCAGCCCCACGAGGTGGAAAACACCAGGATGATTTGCGCCACCGTCCCGAACACACTGCCGATGGCAATCGCCCGCAGGCGTCCGAGCGAGTCAGACATCCACCCGCCCAGGATTTGCAGAACCAGTGGGGCCATGCTCGCCAGGGTGAAAAATAACCCAATCTGGCCGATGCTCGCGCCCAGTTCTTTCAGGTAGAGCGATTCGAGCGGCCCGTACATGTTCCCGCCCAGGTTGGCGAGAATCATGGCCAACATAAACAGCAGAAGCAGCGGCGTCAGCAGGGATTGTTTCTTTTCGGCAGTGGTTGTTTCCATTTTTCCTCGTTCGCAGGGCAGGGACGACCCGCCCTGGTCTAAAATTTGTCTTATCTGGCAAAGTTTTTATCAATAAAAGCGGCAATCGAGTTTCCTGGCGGGTCGCCCCTACAGGCCATATTCCGCGCCGAACTGCTTGAGCCAGTCCTCGCGCAGCACGCCCATATACAGCACATCGGCGCGCTGGCCTTCGCGCAAAATCATCTCGCGCGCGCGGCCCTCGTGCCGGAACCCGGCCTTTTCGTAAGACCTGATTCCGCGCGGGTTGTAATCGAACACGTTCAGCGAAACCCGGTGCAATCCCAACTCGACAAAGGCAAAGCGTAAAATCAGTTTCATCGCCTCGGTGCCGTAGCCTTTGCTCCAGTACTCGCGCTCGCCAATCCCGATACCGACAAAGGTATCGCCGTGCGGGGTCGCGCCGCTTAAATCGGCGAAACCGATTAACTTATCGCCTTCCAGCGCGCGAATTCCAAACAACCACATTTCGGGCGGGTCTTTCTCGAGTTCTTTTTCGAGCCACTCCTTGACCCGTTTCGGCGAGAACAACATCCCCGGCGCCAGGTCGAGCAGGCGGCCATACTCACTATCGTGCCACCAGCGCGAAAAATGCTCGGCATACACTTCAGAACTTTCGGCGCTCAGGCGCACCAGTTTGCCACGAAAAATATCGTTATCCATGATTCACGCTCCATTCTGACCGTAACAGGCCAAAGACCAGGCTGTCCCAGCGACGGCCATCGCGCAAAATCACCTCGCGGCGGCGAACTTCCTCGCTGAAGCCAAACTTCTTCACAAACTCTATACCGCGGATGTTGTAGGCTGGCAGCCTGACCGCCAAACGATTCAGATTCAACTCGTCGAAGGCCAGCCGCAAAAACAGGCGGGACGCGTCCGACCCGTAGCCTTTCCTCTGCTCCGAGGGGCCGATTGCCAGTTCGATGTTCGCAATCTGCGAAGGCCACAAAATCCAATAAATTTTGCCCCAGCCGAGCAGCCGCTCATCCTCCAGCGGGCGAATGTGGAAATAGAACATCTCGTGCTTTTCATCCATTTCCTTTTCGATTTTCTCCAGCCGCTTTTTGATTTGCTCGCTCGCCAGTGGACGGGCCGGGGTTTCATCCAGCATTCGCATCAGGCTGGCATCTTTCGACCATTCCGCCAGGGTTTCAGGGTCTTTTTCCAGTTCAATCCGCGTCAAGCGGACAAGTTTTCCGGTATATAAAGAAGTTGTGATGTCCATATGATTGCTCCTTTTTGTAGGGGCGACCCTGTGGGGCCTTCCCGAGCGCTTGCCAGACGCATTGCCTTTGCCTGAAATCTTGCTGATTGCCTCCGGGCGGGTCGCCCCTACCGGTGGGGGTATAAAAAAACGGCCAGGGTTCGCCCATGGCCGTCTTGAAAAAAGACAAATAAAAAAGCCACGGGCGGGTGCGCCGTGGCCGGGGTTACAAAATTTCGCGTAACTTACCTGGAAACAGGCGCACTCCGAGAATCAACAGCCACACCACCGCCCAAATCGACGGTGCAGACAGTATTCTTGATGTTGGTGTAGAACTGTGCCATGGGTAGTGCGCTCCTTTCGTAAGATTTTTTACAACGTTGGGTAGTTTATCATGCCCTGATTTGATTCGTCAAGAAGAAATTAACTTTCTTTTAATCTAATTTCTCGCCAGCCAATCCTTGGCATCACTTTCATTCTCGAACATTACCAGTTTTTGCCCGGTCAGGCTCATCAGCATATTGGCCAGAATGCGCTTGGTGCCGGTTACGCCCAACACAGCGGTCTTGCGAACAAATTTCTTCGTCCGCGCTGAACTGGCCTGCATCACATCCATCAAATCGCGCCCAATCGGCGTGTTCGTAAAATCAGCCAGCACCAGCACCGAGTTTTCCGGCTGGGCCATGACAACCTCCTGCACGGCATTCAACTCATCTTTGACCAGGTGCGACTTTTCGATGTCAAGGTTGGAAAAATCCTGGTAAAAAATCTGTTTTCCCCCGTGGGTAATCCATTTTGAGCGCATAACAATAATTTTCCCTTCAGGATTTGCGTCGTTCAAAATAAAGCGCCAATCCAGTTAGTACGGCTCCCACCAATTCCCAGGCCGCCACCCCGATGAAACCCATCGGAGCCAGGCCAGAGAAAACCGCCAATAAAAACACTGTAAATGTTACCACACGAAACGGGACGGTCCAAAGATAAAAGGCTTTGAAATTGTTCAAAACTGCCAACATGTAATAAATGCCCATGTTGAAGGAGGCCATCGAAGAAGCGGTCACAAAGACCAGGGTATAGTCCGCGCCAACCCGTTGGGCGCGCTCGATGACATCGAACCCGACCAGGGCCAGGGTCCATTCCGGGCGGATTAAGCCGACAATCCCGAGCAGGAAAGCCAGGGCACCGAAAATGAACATCGTCCAACCCGATAAATCACGAATGCGGTATTCTGAAAAATTTTTCATATCTCTCATCCAACTCAAGGGCCAAAACGGGCAGAAATAAAACCATCAAACATCGAGCGCATAATTTCTTCGGCCAGTCGTTGTTTGCCGGGCGTAAACAGTTCCTCGTTCACATCGGTAAAGGTCAGCGGGGCCGGGAAGTCCTGCCCGCCATTGCCTTCCAGCAAAACCGGCCAGGCGCGTATGGCGGCTTCGAGATAATCAGGTTGTAATGTCACCACCCAACTGCTTAAGTGCTTGTGCGGGGTTTGGGTGCCAATCATCATAATACCGTTAATCATCAGGTATTCGAGCAAGCCGGGCGACTCAAGGCCGGGCTGGATAAACACGGTGCTGACACGCTTCTGCAAAATCAACACATCGGCATAGGCGGTGTATTCGCTTTCCTTGGCGTCGGCGGGAATTTCGATGTAGGCCGGGTATTCAAATGGCGTAAAACGCCCAATCGGGCGGCACAGGCCGCAATAAAAAGTGCGCCCGGTGCGGAAAATATCCTGAATGGAGGCCGACTCAGGGCTGTCCTTGCGCAGGATGGCCCCAACCTGGAAGAAATCCTCGGTCACGAGCGCACCAATATAACCGGCCATGAACGCCTGGTGCTCGACGCGAATCCCCTCCGCGCCCAATATGCTGACGTTGCCGCCAGCCGCCACACCGGGAATGTTGACCGCCAGGAACTGAGCCTGCGGCGCAGCAGCAGCCAGGCTGGCAATACCGGGGTCGGGCGGCAGGGCGACGACAATTTTCAGGTTGGGCTCCAGGGCCAGTTCTTCCGCCGAAAGGCTGTTGAGCACCTGGAAGCGCAGCCCGGCAGCCTGGGCCAGCCCGTAGATGGCCGACTGGTAGGCCGTCGCCAGGTCTGCGTTCAAATCGGAGGGGATGAGCAAAATCGCCAGCGGGGGCGGCAAGGTGGGGGCCGGGCCATCCGTTGGAGGCAGGGCCTGGGTCGGCGCCGGCGAAGCGTCCGGGGGGGCTGGCTCGGAGGGCGCGGCTGGGGTGCAGGCGGCCAGCAGGGAAATTACCAAAACAACAAGAAAAAATTTACGCACAGTTATTTCTCCATAAGCAATAGATGACATTGTAATGAGATTGTCATTTCGAGCCGCCCGGCGGGGAGAAATCTTCTTGTTCAAGCAGGAAAGATTTCTCAGTCGCCGCAATGCGGCTCCATCGAAATGACAATCGATTATGATATTTTAACCGATAGAAATTTGACAACCCAATAAACTATTCCTTGACCCAATCCCCGCCCTCGACGCGGGTTTCGATAAACCGCTTCTTACTGTCGAATTGCAGGCCAACCTCGATTTTCTGGTAGCACATTCCGCCGCCCATCAGCACTTTTCGGCAGTAATAGCGGTCGCCGCCGTCTTCGTATTCGACACTCAAATCGTTATCGAGGTCAACCCGGCCCTCGATGACTTCGCCACAGCGTTTGCATTTGACCCGGAAGTTGAAATAACGTTTCTCAGGCGTCGAAGAAAACGCATTGATAAGTTTCTTGAAAAATCCCATTGCCTACTCCTTCAAAAGCGCTTCAATCGCATCCAATTCATCCTGGCTGAATGATAGGTTTGCCAGCGCGCCCAGATTTTGTTCCAGCTGGGCCGGGCTGCTCGCCCCGACCAGCGCAGACGTGACCTGCGGCTTGCGCAGCACCCAGGCAATCGCCATTTGGGCCAGTTTTTGCCCGCGCCGGACGGCCAACTCATTCAACTTCTGGATTTTGCCCATGTTTCGCTGGACATCTGCCGGGGTAAGCCAGACGCGCTCGGTCTTGGTGGCGCGGCTGCCAGCCGGGATTCCGCCAAGGTAGCGGTCGGTCAACTGTCCCTGGGCCAGCGGCGAAAAGACGATGCAGCCGATTCCCTGCTCGTCAAGGACATCCAGCAGGCCATTCTCGACCCAGCGGTCGAACATATTGTAGGAGGGCTGGTGAATCAGGCAGGGCGTGCCAAGTTCGCGCAGGATTTCGGCGGCGCGGCGGGTGTCCTCGAGTGAGTAGGACGAGATGCCGACATAAAGCGCCTTGCCCTGGCGGACAGCCGCATCGAGCGCGCCCATTGTCTCTTCGAGCGGGGTGTTCGGGTCGAAACGGTGGCTGTAGAAGATGTCGACATAGTCCAGCCCCATGCGTTTGAGCGATTGGTCGAGGCTGGCCAGCATGTACTTGCGCGAACCCCACTCGCCATAGGGGCCGGGCCACATGTCGTAACCGGCCTTGGTCGAGATAACCAGTTCGTCGCGGAAGGGAACAAAGTCCTGCTTCATCAACCTGCCGAAGTTTTCTTCGGCAGAACCGGGCGGCGGGCCGTAGTTGTTGGCCAGGTCGAAGTGGGTCACGCCCAGCTCGAAGGCGCGGCGGGCAATAGCGCGGGCGTTCTCGAAAGAATCATTGCCGCCAAAGTTGTACCACATGCCCAGGGAGATGGCGGGCAACAGCAAGCCGGAACGTCCGCTGCGCTTGTAAGGCATGGACTGGTAACGGGTTTCGCTCGGGGAGTAGAGAGTCATGGGGGTTAGCCTTTCTTGAACGGGGCAAATCCCTCGCCCAGGGCTTCGTGGGCCGCGCCGACGACCATAAAGGCGCGCGGGTCGGCTTCCTGAACGATGGATTTGAGCATTTGCACTTCAGAGCGGGTGACGACACAATACAAAATCGGACGTGAGATACCAGTGTACGCGCCCGTGCCGGGGATAACCGTCAGGCCGCGATTCAGGTCGCGCATAATCTGCTCGGTGACGGCCTGCGGCTCGCTGGTAACAATCAAGGCTGTGCGGACGGTTCCGCCGCCTTCCATGACCGTATCGACCACCAGGCCGCTGACATACAGGGTGATGACGGCGTACAGGGCTTCCTTCCAGCCGAAGACAAAGCCCGCGCCGAGGATGACAGCCGTATCGGTCAGCAGGTAACTCTGGGTCATGGGGATGCCGCGATAGTGGTTCAGGATGCGGGCCAGGATGTCCGACCCGCCGCTGGTGCCGCGTCCGCGATAGACGAGGGCATAGCCGATGCCGGAGACAACCGCCCCGTAGAGTGAGTTCAGCACCAGGTCGTCGGTCAGCCCATCTTTGGGGAAGAAAGGCAGCCAGAGCAGGGCGTCGGCAAAAAACGAGAAGGTTGCAATTGCAAAGGCCGTTCGCAGGGCAAAACTACGTCCGCCCAAAAAGCGCCAGCCCAGCCCAAACAGCGGGAGGTTGCCGACAAAAACCATCAGGCCAATTGGCCAGTCGGTATAAAAATTGACCAGCTGGGCAATCCCGCTCACCCCGCCGCTGGCCAGGTTGGCCGGGACGAGGAAAACCATCAGCCCGATGGCTTGAATCAGGCTGCCGAACAAGACCAGGGTGTAGTCACGCAGGGTCGGGTAGTATTTTTGAAGCAGTCGCTCAGTCACAGTCGCTAATCCTTAACAAGCGGCGGAAATCGACCAGCACGTTATCGTTGCTGCGGCGATTCTCGGCCTCGCCGACCAACTCCACACAGGCATCTTGCAGCAAATGCCCGTAGCGGTTGGCAAAGCGCATATCGTGATAGAGATAGTCATACCCGGCGGCTTTCAACAGGCGCGGCTCGGGATTGGCTGCAAGCACGTCCCACTCGGGCAGGGTGGTGCCGAAGTTAATCGCCGCAATCGCCGGGCGACCCAGGACGGTAATGCCGCGAATGTAATTCAGGTCGAAAACCATCGCGTCCGGCTCGACCGTGTTCCAGTGATTTTCGTACATGCGGGCGTCGAGGTGGTCAAGATAGGGCGCGTAAATCGGGTTGGGCATGGCCTGCATTTGGACGCCGAAGAGCGCAAACCCGCTCAGGCAGGCGGCCAGCCCCCAGACCAGCAAACCCGCCTGGGCTTCCTGCGATTTCTGGCGCGCCCAATTCCACAACAGGGGTACGGCCACAATTTTGGCAACCAGCGCAAAGTGGGCAATCATGCGCGAGATGGCGGTCGGCCCGGCGTTGCCGGTATATTCGAAAAAGACCACCAGCATGCTGGGTATCATCGAGGCCAGCCAGGCCGCCGAAATCCAGCGCCCGGCGCGAACTTCGTCACGCAAATAGGCAAAAACCCAGGGCAGGGCAAAAATCGCCAGCCCCAACTCGGCCAGGATGGCGAACCAATGCAGCGGGTTGAGCAGCGACAAACTTCCCAGGTGGGCCGAAAGCACCGTCGGCGCGCCAAGCGCAAAACCAACCTTGTAGTAGGAACTGTCTGTGCCAGTCGTGGCGCGCTCGATTGCGCCGCGCGCCAGTTCGGTCAACATACCGCCTTGCACCAGCGCCAGCACCCCGCCCGCAAACAGCACCCCCAGCCAGCCCCACAGTTGCGGCGAAAAGCGCAGCGAGCGGTTTTGCCAGGCCCAGAGCAGGAAAGCCACTCCCAGGCCAAGGTACAGGAAAGCAAAAGTAACTTCGTTGGCCAGGGCCATCGAGGCCAGCAGGATGGCCAGCACGGCGTTGGCCCAGCGTCCCTGGCGATTTTCGGCCAAAAGGAGCACCAGCAGG
>JAGVAO010000223.1 GCA_020060235.1 Anaerolineales bacterium
CACCCCGGCCCCGCCGACAGCCACCCCCACCCCCACGCGCACCCCGCGCCTGACCCCCACGCCGCTGCCGCCCAACCCGGTCATCCTTGAAAATGAGGACATCTACACGGCCCTGCTACAAGGCGCAGGCTACACCGGGGCAGCCTTCCTGCTTGTCGGCCTGTTCTTCTACATCGGGCACAAACTCTCGAACCGGCGCAGGTAACGTTCCGCCCTCCTTGACGTAAAGGGTACTTGGGATACAATTAACCACCCGGGGCGATGGCGGAATCGGCAGACGCAGCGGACTTAAAATCCGCCGATAGAGATATCGTGAGGGTTCGACCCCCTCTCGCCCCACAATACGACCAGCACCCAGCGGGGACTCTTCGAGCCCCCGCTCCTTGTCTCAACGAAAGAACGGAATCCATGTATTTCGACCGCCAGACCCTGGAACAAATCGAAGAACAATCGCTGGCCCCTTACGGCATACGCAGCAAGGACACCAAGGGCCGCGCCTACCTCGACGGCGAACCCGACTACCGTACCACCTTCCAGCGCGACCGTGACCGCATCCTGCACACCACCGCTTTCCGCCGCCTGGAATACAAGACCCAGGTCTTCATCAACTACGAGGGCGACTACTTCCGCACCCGCCTGACACACACCCTCGAAGTCGCCCAGGTTGGCCGCACCCTGGCCCGCGCCCTGGGCGCCAACGAAGACCTGGTCGAGGCCATCTGCCTGGCCCACGACCTGGGACACTCGCCCTTCGGCCACTCCGGCGAAATCGCCCTCAACCGGCTGATGAAAGACGTCGGCGGGTTCGACCACAACAAGCAATCCTTTCGGATTGTGACCGAACTCGAGCAACGCTATCCCGAATTTCCCGGCCTGAACCTGACCTGGGAAGTGCGCGAAGGCATCGTCAAGCACGAATCGGAATACGACATCTCAGACGCGCGCGACTTCAACCCCGACCTGCGCGGCAACCTTGAAACCCAAATCGCCAACGTGGCCGACGAACTGGCCTACACCACCCACGACCTCGACGACGGCCTGCGTTCCGGCATGATTACGCCCGTCATGTTGGAAGGCATCGCGCTGTGGGAAATCCTGGCCGAGACCTACAACTGGCGCGGCCCGCTGCTCGACGACATGCAGCGCCATCGCATGATTCGCCAACTGGTCGGCATGTTGGTCACCGATATGATTCAAGCCACCGACATGCGCCTGAAAGAAAGCGGCGCGCAGTCGGCCCTCGATTTGCAGAAACTCAATTACAACGTGGTCGGCTACAGCGAAGACATGCGCCGCCGCAACCGGGAGTTGAAGGACTTCCTGTACAGCAAGTTGTACCGCCACTACCGCGTGGTGCGTATGGCCGTCAAAGCCGAACGCATCATCAGCCAGTTGTTCGCCGCCTACATGGATGAGCCAACCATCCTGCCCGGCCATGTGCAAAAGAACATTCCCCTGCGCGGCCTGGAACGCACCATCTGCGACCACATCGCCGGGATGACCGACCGCTACGCGGTCGAAGAGCACCAGCGTTTGTTCGACCCGTTTCTCAAACCATAAACAAAATTGACAGGTTGAAAGTTGAAGGTTGCAGGCCCGACTTTCACCTGCAACCTTCAATGCTTTTTTCTCACAGGAGTAACCCAATGAGCCAACCCGGACCCACCTACCTGACCGCTGAAGGCGCCGCGCGCCTGAAAGAAGAACTGACCGACCTGAAAGGCCCCCA
Organism: Anaerolineales bacterium; assembly: GCA_020060235.1. GTDB lineage: Bacteria > Chloroflexota > Anaerolineae > Anaerolineales > Villigracilaceae > UBA8950. Next base: position 1,730 of record JAGVAO010000223.1, read on the forward strand.
GCGCGAAGACCTGGCAAAACGCCTGCGCGACGCCATCCAGATGGGCGACCTTTCTGAAAACGCCGATTACCACAAAGCCAAGGAAGACCAATCCTTCCTCGAGGGCCGCATCCAGGAACTGGAATATATCCTCGGCAACGCCATTATCGTCGAGGAGAGCAACGCCAGGCGCGATGTGGTCTTTGTCGGCGCAACCGTCACCATCCAGGAAGACGACTTCGAGCCGGAAGTGTTCTACATTGTCGGCGCGAAGGAAGCCGACCCGCGCAACGGAAAAATTTCGCACGAATCCCCCTTTGGGCGGGCGCTGATGGACCACAAGGTCGGCGATGTCGTCGATGCCGAAACCCCCGGCGGGAAAGTGCGCCTGAAAATCCTGAAAATCGAGTAGCAGTATCTGGCAAGCAAAATGCCCCGGTTTTTGCCGGGGCATTTTTAATTTCGTGAGATTTGTTTACTTCGACCAGATTGCCAGTTCGAGCGTCAGGCGGTCAAAGTAACTGTCAGAGGGCAGGCCGCCCTGGCCGAATTGCACATCGACTACGGTAACGACCATTTGCAGGGTCTGGGTTTCAAGCATGACCTGCTTGTGGTTGTCCACCAGGAACATCTCACCCTTCGACTCGAGCTTGGCGCGGAAGTTGGGGTCGTTGAAGGCGTGCGGACTCATCAAGACCTTGGTGACGGTCTGGATATCGTTCTTGTCGAACATCCAGACCTCGAAGGCGGTCACTTTCTTGGGGTCGCCGACGCCAATTGTCTCAGAGATGCCGACGCCGCACTCGCCCAGGAATTCGCCACCCTGCGAGTCGATGCTGAACGAATCGTCGAACAGGTCATCGCCCAGCACATAGGTGGTCACATATTGGGCCACCGGCGGGGTGTCGGAAACAGCCGAGTAATCGGTCTTCTCAGTCGAGCGGCTGAATTCGGCGGCCTGCTGAGCGGCTGTCTGCGGCCCGTCGGAGCGGCGCGGCCGGAAGAGATAAATCCCGAACACCAGCCCGACCACCAGCAGGGCAATAATGGCGCCCCAAACAAAGTATGTCCCAAGCGATGTCCCGGGCGCTGGTGCCTGGGTCTCAACCATGACGCCCCGAGATGTCAATTCAGCCTCGAAGACCTGCAAAAGGACAGGGTCCAGTTTGCCGGGGTTGGCTTTCAAATCTTGAAAAGTGCCATATGCCTCAGCCCCCAGGTCACGGTAGCGTTTGGCCGCCAGGTCAACATCGGCATTCACACGAAAGGAGTCGACTGTCATGCTCATGTATTCGAGCCGCCAGGCTTCGTGCAACAAATCGGGGCTGGCATCGACCCACTCAACGGGGAAAGGCCCCCAACCCAGGCCAAGGCCGGCGAACAAGCCAACGACCAGGACAACCGCCAGGGCAATGAATGGGCGTTCTTTAACGAAGTTTACGATTGTGTCCATAACGCTCCTTTCGATGTGCAACGAACATATTATCTATTATACAAGAAAACGCCCATAAGTTGACACTTTTGTCAAAAAATGGGCGTTTCGACTTATGAATCCGCCAGGACAGTATCCAGCAGCACGCTTTCCTGGCAATCGGCGCACTGGGCTTCGCGCTTGTTGGCGATTACCAGCATCCCGCCGCAGGATGGGCACGGCTGGGCCAGCGGGCGCTTCCAAGATGTGAAATCACACTCAGGGTAATTGGCGCAGCCATAAAAAGCGCGTCCCTTGCGGGTTTTGCGCGCCACCATATCGCCCTTGCATTTCGGGCAGGCCACGCCGATTTTTTCGAGCCAGGGTTCGGTGTAGCGGCACTCTGGGAAACCGGAGCAGGAAATAAACTTGCCAAAGCGCCCGTAGCGAATGACCAGTTCCTTGCCGCACTTGGGACAATCGCGGCCAATCGGTTCAGGGCCGTTCTTGGTTTGTGGCATTTCGGCCTGGGCCTTCTTCACCGTCTCGGCAAACGGGCGGTAGAAAGACTCCATGATTTTGACCCAGTCGGCATGGCCCTCAGCAATTTTATCGAGGTCTTCCTCCATGCGGGCGGTGAAATCGGTATCGACAATATTGGGGAAGTATTGCACCATCAGGTCGTTGACCAGCAGACCGGTTTCGGTCGGTTCAAGGCGCTTGTCGACACGGGTAACGTATCCGCGCTCCTGGATGGTCGAGATGGTGGGGGCGTAGGTCGAGGGGCGGCCAATGCCGAAGGATTCAAGAGTCTGCACCAGCGAGGCCTCGGAGTAGCGCGGCGGAGGCTGGGTAAAATGCTGCTCGGGCAGGAGCCGGATAAGGGTCTGGCGCTGCCCCTCCGCAATATCCGCCGGGATGCGGACGTTATCGGCATCTTCATCCTTGACATCTTCGTTCTTCGATTCTTCGTACACAACCAGGAAGCCGGGGAATTTGACCGCCGACCCCGCCGCGCGCAAGAGATATTCGCTAGCGGCCTGGCCAGTCACTTCGACCGAGAGCGTGTCGTACAGCGCGGCTTCCATTTGCGAGGCCACAAACCGCTGCCAGACCAACTGGTAAAGTTTGAACATGGCCGGGTCGAGATACTTTTTCATCTTCTCCGGGTCGCGGGCCACCGAAGTCGGGCGGATGGCCTCGTGGGCCTCCTGCGCCCCCAGCGCGCGGGTCTTGTATTCCGGCGCGCTCGCGGGCAGGAAATCGCCGCCATAGCGTTTGGCGATATAGTCGCGGGCCTCGTTGCGCGCCAGCGCAGAAACGTTGGTCGAATCGGTGCGCATGTAGGTTATCAGGCCGGTGTTGCCGCCTTCGCCCACATCCTGGCCTTCGTAAAGGCCCTGCGCCAGGCCCATCGTGCGCTTGGCGGTAAACCCAAGCTTGCGCGAAGCCTCCTGCTGGAGCGTGGAGGTGATGAACGGCGCGGCAGGTTTGCGGCGGCGCTCACCGCGTTTGATTTTGCTGATTTCATAAGCCGCCTTTTCCATATCGTCCAGGATGGGGCGGACATCGGATTCTGTCCCGAATTCGGCGTCTTTGCCGTCTATTTTGCTTAATTTGGCGATGAAGGACTGCTTGCCCCCCTCGGGCTTGAGTTCCGCTTCGATGGTCCAATACTCCTGCGGGATAAAGTCCTCGATTTCGCGCTCACGTTCGACAATCAGGCGCAGGGCCACCGATTGCACCCGGCCCGCCGAAAGGCGGCTGCGCACCTTCTCCCACAAAATCGGGCTGATGGAATAACCCACCAGGCGGTCGAGAACGCGCCGGGCCTGCTGGGCATTGACCAGGTCCATATCGATGTGGCGCGAATGGCTGAACGCCTCGGCCACCGCCGGGGCGGTAATCTCATGGAAAGTCACTCGTTTGGCGCGTTCCGGGTCGATTTCGGCGGCTTCCATTAAATGCCACGAAATGGCCTCGCCTTCGCGGTCGGGGTCGGTCGCCAGGTAAATCTCTTCTGCGCCCTGGGCCAGTTTTTTCAATTCCTTGACAACGTCTTTTTTCTCGTTCGGCACGCGATATTTGGGTGTGAAGTGGTTATCCACATCGACCGACAGTTGCGAGCGCAACAGGTCGCGGACATGCCCAACCGAAGCGCGGACAGTGTAGCCCCTGCCGAGGAAACGTCCCACCGTTTTGGCCTTGGCCGGCGATTCGACAATGACCAGTTTGCCGGAGCGTTTCTCGGCCTTTTTGGCCTTGGACTGTGTCCTGGGCTGTTTTTCCGGCGGGGTCAGGCCCTCGTGGGCCTCCGTCCGTCCGGTGCGGTACATGGCCGTGCCGCAAACCGGGCAAGTGCCGCGAGTCACTGGCGCGCTCGAGGCGTTGAAAGTCGCCAGCGCATCTTGAATATCGCGTTTCTCTTTACACTTCATGCAATAAGCTTGCATTTACTTCTCCTGATTACGGATTGCAAAATCTACCAATTTTGCGCCAAAGTCAGAGACTTTGGACTCCTTCGTTAAGTATATTTTTCCTTGCCCTGGCTTCTCAAGGCATCGACCACCCGGCGCACTTCCTGGGCGCGGTCTTTGTGGCAGGCCAGCAGCACATCGCCGGTATCGACAAGGATAACATTATCGAGGCCGATGGTGACGAACAGCCGCCCGTCGCCATTGCCATAGAGCAGCGAATTGTGCGTATCAAATGATAACAACTGTCCGCTGACGATGACATTGCCGTCCTTATCCGGCAGGATGACATCGAACAATGCATCCCATGAACCGATGTCGCTCCAGTCCAGCCCGGCGGCGGGGATGACCGCGACGCGCCCGGCGTGTTCCATGATGCCGTAGTCTATCGTCTCGTTTTTGAGCGAATCCCAGAGCGGGGCCAGGGTTGCTTCGCGCGCAGGCGTATCCCAGGCGGCGGCAATCTGGTCGAGTTTGCGTTTCAGGTCTGGCATCTGGGATTCGAATTCAGCCAGGATACGCCCGGTCTTCCAGATAAACATGCCCGAATTCCACGAATGGTCGCCTGAATAGAGCATTTCGCGGGCCGCGGCTTCGTCCGGCTTTTCCTTGAAGCGTGAAACTGCATAAACCGGATAATTGAAATTTTCAGGCAGCGCTTCGCCGCGCTGGATGTAGCCATAGCCAGTCGCAGCAAAGGTTGGCGCAATACCGAGGGTCACGAGATAATCTTTTTCAGCCACGTCCACCGCCACGCGCAGGGTGTAATGAAACAGGTCGCGGTCGCGGATGAAATGGTCGGAGGGCAGGATAATCATCACCGAGTGCGGGTCGCGCTGCTGCAAAACCGCAGCCGCCAGCCCGACAACCGAAGCCGTACCGCGAGGGGACGGTTCGAGCAGGAAATTGCCATCCGGAATTTCCGGGGCCTGGCGGCGCAACTCTTCGGCCTGTTCGGCCACTGTGACGACAAAAATCCGCTCCGGAGGGAGGAACCCGTCCAAACGGCGGACGGTGGTCTGAAAGAGGCTTTCATGGCTGATGAGCGGAATCGACTGCTTGGGGCGGTCGCGCCGCGAAACGGGCCAAAGCCGCGTCCCGCCGCCTCCCGCCATGATGACGGCATAGGTATGTTCGTTAGAATTCATAATTATTTTTATTTGCGTTTTTGTCATCCCTGGCACCGCTCGCCAGGGCAGGTGTTCGAGCCGCGTAGCGGGGAAAAATCTTGCGC
>JAGVAO010000142.1 GCA_020060235.1 Anaerolineales bacterium
CACTCCCCGGCCCCCATGCCTTCCCTAAAAGACTTCTACACCCAAAACATCGAACGCCGCCTGGCGCGCCACCTGAACAATGGGCGCATCTTCCGCATGGCCCTGCGTGTTGCCCGCCTCGCGCCCGCCCCGCGCGATACCCGCCCGGTGGCTTTCTTCAAAGCCTCCAGCGGTCTCGATGACTTTTCCTGGAACAGCGCCTTTCACATCCTGACCTCCTGGGGCCTGCGTTTGCAGGGCATTCCCGTGGTTCATTTTGCCTGCTATCGCGGCATGAGCCGCTGTGTGCTGGGCACAAACCGCGACAACCCATCCCAGGAACCGCCCTGCCACTCCTGCATCTACCAGTCCAGAACCCTTTACAACGGCGCAAAAGTGCACTGGTTTGGCCTGGAGCGCGATCCCAGGCTCGAAACCGCCACCCAAAACCTGGGCCTTGCCGAACTCTCGACCTTCACCTGGCAAGGTGTCCCGCTCGGCGAACTTGTCCTGCCTGGCCTGCGTTGGATTTTGCGACGCCATAATTTGATGGACGATGACGCGACGCGCTTTTTCTTCCGCGAGTACATTCTCTCCGCGTTCAACATTTCCCAACGCTTCGAGAGATTCCTGGATACGACCGACCCGCAGGCTGTTGTCGTGTTTAATGGCCAGTTCTACCCCGAAGCGACCGTCAAATGGGTGGCCCGCCAGCGCGGACTAAGGGTGATTACCCACGAAGTCGGCCTGATGCCCATGACTGGATTTTTCACCCCCGGCGAGGCTACCATCTACCCCATCGACATCCCTGCCGATTTCGAGATGAACGACGCTCAAAACGCCCGCCTCGACGAATATCTCCAAAACCGCTTCCAGGGCAACTTCAGCATGGCCGGCATTCAATTCTGGCCCGACATGAAAGGCCTGGATGAAGACTTCCTGCAAAAAGCGGCGGGTTTTAAGCAAATTGTGCCAGTCTTTACCAATGTCATTTTCGACACCAGCCAACCTCATGCCAACCAGGTCTTTACCGACATGTTTGCCTGGCTCGACCTGTTGTTCGAAACTGCCAAAACCCACCCAGAAACGCTCTTCGTCATCCGTGCCCATCCTGATGAAATGCGTGTCGGCAAGGAAAGCCAGGAAAGCGTTGCCGGCTGGGTCAAATCGCGCCGCGCAACTGACCTGCCAAACATTGTCTTCGTCGGTCCGGGGGAATTCCTTAGTTCCTATGAGCTAATCCAGCGCTCGAAATTTGTCATGATTTACAACTCGACCATTGGGCTGGAAGCCTCCATTATGGGCGCGGCGGTGTTGTGCGCGGGCAAGGCCCGTTTTACCCAGTACCCGACGGTCTTCTTCCCGCAGTCGGCTGAAGAATATCGTCAGGCCCTGGAGCGTTTCCTCGCTGCCGAAAAAATTGACGTGCCGGATGATTTCCGCCGCCACTCGCGCCGATTCCTGTACTACCAGTTATTTCGCACCTCCCTGCCTTTCGGTGAGTTTCTCGAACGCGGCATCCTGCCCGTCAACGCCCGCCTGAAACTGTTTCGACCCGAAAAACTGCTGGCCTCCCCCTCCATCCAAACTGTCACCAAAGGCCTGCTGGAAGATGGCGACTTTTTGCTGGGTGAACAGGAGTCTTGATGAAATTTGCCCAATCCATACGCTGGACTTTTCTAGCCCTTATCGTTTTCTTGTATGCGGTCATTTTTTCCGGGCAAATTTTGGGGTTGCTGAAAATTTATCACCCGTTGGTGGCCGTTTTTACCAGTCTGATTATTGGCGGGTTGGTGTTTTTCCTGTTGGAATCTAATCGCCAGTGGTTTGATGAATTTTTGCCCGGCCCGCCTTCATCTCCAGGTCTTTCGCGAAAACTTCTTGAAATCGCCCTGTTTTCAGTGGGCGCGGCTTTGTTCGTTTTGTTGGCGATTTTGCCGCTCTTGCGTTGGCCGTTTTCCTCCATCTCTCGAAGATTATCCTGGGACGCCGGTTTGTATCATTTTCCCAAAGCCATTGAGATGATTGTCACTGGCTCGGCCTGGGACATGACCATTGACTATGGCGAATATCCCTTTGGTTATGAATCTTTGCTGGCTTTTACCTTTGGAATCAATCCTGAAGGCTACTTACTCGGTCTAACCCATGCCCTGATTGCGTTCTTTTTCTTGCTTGTCTTCTGGTTGGTGATACGGCGTTTTACCAATCTCCCGCATGGGATGATAGTTTTCGTGGTTTCCCTGATTATGGTCAGCCGGCTTTACGTGCCCCAAAACGACAACAATATCTGGTGGATAATCTGGACACAGGTTGTTCTCATCGGCAAAAATGATTTGCTCCTGGGCGCAATGTTGCTTTCCATCGTCCTGTTCACTCCCCGGAGAATGGAGGACGCGCAGCAAAACGCTTACCTGCCAGGGCTGGCAATTTCGAGCATGCTGGCGTTGAGCGTCAAACCCAATGCGGCCCTGCTGGTTTTATTTTCCTGGGCATTGGCTTTACTTTTCCTGGGGCTTGCCCAGGGTTGGCAAACGGCTTTCAAGAAATTGTTTTTGTACGGGCTCCTCATCCTGCCCGGTGTTTTGTGGTCTTTGCGGAACTTAATCGCAATGGGAAGTTTGTTCAAAGAAAACGCCTCCAAATTGAGCGGTTTCAGCATCGCCGCAAATCTGACCAATCCCTATTTTTACGACTACATTCCAACTCAACTTTATCTCGTTCTCTTGATTGCGCTTTTGCCGCTGATTGTGGCCCCATTCTGGCGCAAAATGGTCGTGCCAGCCCTGATTGGCCTGATTCTCCTGCTGACCTTTGCCTTTACCCCGGCTTCAGCCTTTCTCGGAAACAACCAGCAACCCACCCAGATTGCGTGGCGTTTTGCGGTTGGCTTGCTGGCCTATCAGGCTATTATGTTGCTCATGTTATTTGGCCCAATCATTCGTAAAGTGCACGACTGGCTTTCGGTACGGCTGGTTTTCTCCGTTTTAGCAGTCGGTTTTATCCTGGGACTGGGCGCATTTGGCTTGTATCGCAACCAAAATCTATTCAGCGAGACCGTCCCCAATGGAGATTTGGTCTTGCGCGACCAATTCAGGGCATCGGTCGGCGTGGATGGTTATTTCAGCGCTTACGATTACGTCCAGAAAAATGTCCGCAATGCCACCGTTATCGTCGAAAATGGCCTGCCATATTACCTTTATGACAAACCCTTCACCAACTCCGTTACTCGTTCACGCAATGCGGATTATTTTGTGGCATTCCAAACCGCATGGATAGCAGGCCGCGAAGAAGCCTATCCTGAAATGATTTTCCAGCCCGAATTTGAGCAGAACTGGGAATTGGTTTATGAAGATTCAGAAGGCCGGGTCTATAAACGCAAACCATGATTTATTACATGTCTATTGGGGTGGAAGCCTCCATATGAAAAATCGATGCACCGATAGATTTCCGCTGCCACTTGCGCCGATTCTTGTACTACCAGTTGTTCCTTTTACCGGAGAAATAAACATGAACTTTTTCATTGAATTGCAAAGCCGCTTTCTGGATTTCCTGCCGAAACTATTGCTGGCCCTGGTCATCTTTGTTATCAGTATTTACCTCTCGAAGATTATCAGCGCAACGGTACGTCGCGCCCTGCAAAGGCGTACGCCCGTGCCCAACGCAACCAAATTGTTGGTCGATATAACCCGCTGGGGCATCCTGTCTTTTGGAACGATTATGGCCTTCCAGCAATTTGTGGATGTAACCGCCTTCCTGGCAGGGCTGGGAATTATCGGTTTTACGGTCGGGTTTGCCCTGCAAGATGTGATGAAAAATTTTGCATCGGGTGTCATTTTACTGGTGCAGCAACCGTTCAGGGTGGGCGACTCGGTGGCTGTGGGCGACTACGAAGGCACAGTGCTGGCCGTAGACCTGCGCTCGACCGAAATCAAAACCTTCGACGGGCGGATTGCCATTGTGCCCAATGCGGATGTTTTGAATCATGTCATCGTTAACTATACCAATAGCCTCCAGCGCCGCATCGAGGTGGTTGTGGGCGTAGCCTATGGCACAGACCTGAAACTGGCCCGTGATGTCGCGTTGGAGGCTATTCATGCCGTGCCGGGGTACCTCGAAGACCCGGCGGCGATGGTTGTTTTCAAAGAATTTGGCGAGTCATCGGTCGATATGTCTGTTTTTGTCTGGTTCGATACCGCCCAATCCAGCCCACTTAAGGCGCGAGACGGCGCTATCGAGAGCATCAAACTGGCCTTCGACGCGCACAACATCGAAATCCCCTTCCCGGTTCGAACCATGTTGGTGGACAAATAAAACTTGCGAGGTAGGATTAATCACGGCCGTGCGCCTCGGTGGAAAACAAAAGGCCTCATTACAGGAGACCTTGTGGGCGCGACTCACAGGGCAGACGGGACTCGAACCCCTGACCTTATCATCCCCTTAATGGGGGCCTCGGTGGAAAATAAAAAAGGCCTCAACTTTGTGAGACCTTGTGGGCGCGAAGGGACTCGAACCCCTGACCTCCTCGGTGTAAGCGAGGCGCTCTAACCAACTGAGCTACGCGCCCGTGCGCCGAATTATACCCGAAAAAATCAGGCCGATTGATAAATGCGCAGTCCGCCCATATCGAGCAGGCGGTTCGACAGCCCGGCCCGTATCGCGCTTTGCAGGCGGCTGATGACCGACTGGTACAGGGCCGGGTCGTGCCACAGGTGTTTGAGCGCGTGGCGCGAGAGCAGGTCGGCGCCACGATTATGCTTGCGTGGCAGCCACTGCCAGCGCAGGTTTTCGAAATGGCGGGCCAGGCGCATCGCGCGGGTGTGCAGGGGCTTGACCGACGCAGAAGAAACACTTGCTAACCCTTGCATCTGGCAAATGACGCTTTTGGCGTCGCCGCAAACGATGATGCGTTCGTCGCTGATTCCCATATCGAGCAGGGCTTCCAGCCCCTCGACCAGGGCAAGGTATTCGGCAATATTCGAGTTGGCATTATGCCCGCGCGCGAAGGTTCCATGTCCGTGCGCGATGACCCGCCTTCCACGCAAAATCCGCCAGCCGTAGCACATAATTCCGGCAGAGGAATGCCTGGTATCAGTGTTGCGGAACAAGCCGTCAAATTCCAGTCGCAGCATAAACATCTCCTGGATAGAAAAACGCACCCGCGGGGACTGATTCCGCAAGTGCGAGAGAGCGATTGAAAGACAGGCGAACCGGGCAATTCGCGCTGGTAAAGAATATTTTGTGTGGGTTGAGCGTGTTTTGTCTTTTGTCAAAGAATCACTCTGCCTGCAATGTATTTCAACTCTATTGTGCTATTTTTTCGGGCCAGAGTCAATCAACATTTTGTAAAAATCTGTTTAACAATTTTGCAATCTGTGCGCCAGGAATATGCTACACTTCAGCTGTCCGGGGTATTCACCGGGCCAAACAGGAGATACCCATGCGTTTTATTCGCTTCCAATTCAAAGACCAGCCTGCCCGCCAGGGCTGGATTTTGGACGACAAGGTTGGCGAAATCGAGGGCGATTTTTTCAGCGAATACCGCCGCCTGAAGGCCGAAATCCCGCTCGATGAAGTTCGCCTGCTCGCCCCCTGCCAGCCGGGAAAAATTATCTGCGTCGGGCGTAACTACGCCGACCACGCCAGGGAAATGGGCAACGAAGTTCCCAAAGTGCCGCTAATTTTCATGAAACCCCCGTCTTCGGTCATCAATCCTGGCGAAACCATCCTCCTGCCCCCGCAGTCGAAGCAGGTCGAACATGAAGCCGAACTGGTGGCTGTCATCGGCAAGCGCGGACGCCACATCGCCGCCGACCAGGCCCGCGAAATCATCTTCGGCTACACCATCGGCAACGACATTACCGCCCGCGACCTGCAAAAAAGCGACGGTCAGTGGACTCGCGCCAAAGGGTTTGACACCTTCTGCCCCTTCGGCCCATGGATTGACACCGAATTCGACCCCGCCGATGCGCTCATCACCTGCCGGGTCAGCGGCCAGCCGCGCCAGATGGGCTCGACCCGCGACATGGTCTTCAACATCGGCACGCTGGTCGCCTTTGTCTCCTCGGTGATGACCCTCGAACCGGGCGACCTGATTTTTACCGGCACGCCTGCCGGAATTGGCCCGCTGCTGGATGGCGACGACGTGACGGTCGAAATTGAAGGGTTGGGGACGTTGACCAACCCGGTGGGTAAGGAATAAAACTTGGCAAGGTAGCCTAATGCGCAGGCGGCGGGCATTTGCCCGCCGCCTGTCATTTAAGCCGATACCGCCAGTCTGGCCGGGATTGGCGCAAGAAATCCCGGTGTACTTGAAACCCGGGCAGAAATTTCCCAGCCGCGCGGGTCGCGCCCGACGGCCAG
>JAGVAO010000209.1 GCA_020060235.1 Anaerolineales bacterium
ACCTGGCGGCGCGGAATTACTGCGTGCTGCGCGACGATTATAACCGGAAGAGTGAATTTCCGCTTATATTTTTCATCCAGGTTCGTAAATTGCGCAGGCAGCAGTATACCTTAAATTTCCACGCTTTGGTGAAGTTCGGGGTAAAAAACGTTGTGATGGCCGCGTTCGTTGAGTTTATTTTTGAACGGGATGGCCCCGCGTTCCTCGCCATGCACGAGGAAGATACCGCGTTTATGCGCCTGGGCGGCTTCAGCATATTCGACCAGCAGGTCTTGCCCGGCGTGGGCCGAAAGGCCGCCGATGGTGGCGACCTCGGCCTGGCGGTAGAACACCTCGCCGAAAATCTTAATCCGCTCCTCGCGGTCGGCCAATCGTCGCCCGAGGGTGTGAGGGGCCTGCCAGGAGACAATCAGGATGGTCGAGCGACTGTCTTCGATGTTATTCTTCAGGTGGTGCAGGATGCGCCCGGTTTCGGCCATGCCCGAAGCCGAGATGATAATCATCGGGTCTTTGCGGGTGTTGAGTTGCTTCGATTCTTCGAGGCTGCGCACGTAGCTCAGGCCATTAAAGTCGAGGGCCGGGTGCTTGCCGCCGCGCATAAAATCCCAGGTTTCATCGTCGAAGCACTCGCGATGGCGCTTGAAGATGTCCGAAGCGTTGACCGCCAGCGGGCTGTCGACAAAAACCGGTACGCGCGGAACATCCCCCACATCTATCATCTGGTGCAGGTTGTAGACAATTTCCTGGGTGCGGCCCACTGCAAAGGATGGGATAACCACCTTGCCGCCGCGATTCACCGTTTTGCTGATGACGTCGCGCAATTCGATGTAGGCTTCTTCGGGGTCGCGGTGGGGTTTGTCGCCGTAGGTCGATTCGGTAATCAGCAGGTCGACCGGGCCGGGCAGGACGGGGTCGCGCAACAGGGGCAGCCTGCGGCGTCCGATGTCGCCGGAAAACCACAGGCGGGTTTTGCGGCCTTTTTCTTCCACCTCCAGCGAGACCGAGGCCGAGCCGAGAATGTGTCCGGCTTCGACCAGCCGCGCCGTAACGCCAGGGACGGGTTCGAAATCGATGCCCAGATTCATGGCTCTCATCAGCGGGCGCACCGCTTCGGCGTCTTCCTGGGTGTAAAGCGGCTCAATCAGGTCGGCACCGCGCCGCTCCTGGCGGTAATTCAGGTAGGCGGCATCCGATTCTTGAATGTGCCCTGAGTCGCGCAGCATGATTTCGGCCAGGTCGATGCTGGCCGGGGTGGCGAAAATGCTGCCCGAAAACCCCTGTTTGACCAGGTTGGGCAGGTTGCCGCTGTGGTCAATATGGGCATGTGACAGGATGACCGCATCCACGCTGGCCGGGTCGAAGGGGAAATTTTGGTTGCGCTTGTAGGTTTCCCGGCGCGGCCCCTGGAACAACCCGCACTCGAGCAGCAACTTGCTGTCGTTAACTTCCAGCAGGTACATCGAACCGGTTACGGTTTGGGCTGCGCCGTGAAAATGGATTTTCATTTTTCTGGCTCCGTGGGGGCTTTCTTTGCGAGCGGGGTGCGCAGGGCTTTCAGGATGTCTTCGCCATAGCGGGACAGCCGCCAGGGAGATTCGCGCATAATTTCGGCCAGTTCCGCCTCGCCGCGCGGATTTTTCTCCGCGATGGCCTGCATCGTGACCCTTGAGAGAATCACGTCCGATTCGACTTGCAACTGTTCGGCGGCCTGCTTGCGCCAGGATTTTAATCGCTGCAGGCGGTTGAGTACCGCATCGGGCATGCGTTCCGTTTCGGCGGCGCGCACCAGCGGGGCGTTTTGGCCGCGCTGGATGGCCTCGAGCATGGCGCGTCCCATGCGGTGAACCTGGCGCTCTGAAAGCCCCAGTTCGCCCAGTTCGGAGATTTTTTGCGGGGTTTGCTGGGCCAGGGCCAGCAGGTGCCGGTCGCTGATAACCTTGAAGAGCGGACGGTCGAGCTTTTCAGCAATTCGTTCACGGGCCAGGCAAAGTTCGTGCAGGATGGTCTGCTGGCGGCGGTTCAGGTCTTGCTGGCCGCTGATTCTTTGCCAGCGTTCGCGCGGGTCGCCGTTATGCCCGTTGACCTGGCTGGCGCGCAGGAAGTCCTCGTGGGCCAGTTCCCAGCGTCCCTTTTGGCGCAACTCAGCCTCGAGGGCGTCACGCAAATCCAGCAGGTAATGGGTATCCAGCCGGGCATAGTCGATTAAATCTTCGGGCAGGGGGCGCTGGCCCCAATCCGCCTTTTGGAAACGCTTGTTAAGTTCGATGCCGAATTTTTCGTTCAGGAGATTTCCGAGGCCCAGTGAGGTGTAGCCCAGGGTGCGTGCTGCAATCATGGTGTCGAACAGGTTTTTGATGCTGAATCCATAATCGCGGTTGAGGCCGTAAACGTCATAATCGACGGCGTGAAAGACTTTTTCGATGGAAGGGTTTGCGAAGATTTCTTCCAGCGGGTAAAGGTTGGCAATCGAAAGTGGGTCGACCAGGTAATCGGCGCGGGGGGTCGAGAATTGAATCAGGCAGACGCGCTCATGATAGGCGTGCAGCGAGTTTGCTTCGGTATCTACCGCGATGCGGGGCTGCTGTTGCAGGTCATCCAGCAGGGCGCGCAGGGCTTGTTGTGAGTCAATCCAGACGGGTGGTTTAAGGGCAATTTCTTGCAGCATAGGGGAATTATAGTCCAGTTTCGGCGATGCGTTTTTCCATGACCAGGGCGTCTTCACCGTCGTTGTAATAGTGCAGCCAGTGGTCGATAGCGCGGTAACCGGTTCTCTCATACATGCGGATGGCCTCGTAATTGGTATAACGCACGCAGAGTTTGACGCGCGGCAGGCCGAGTTGTCTTTCGCAGGCTTCGAGCAGGGCGCGCCCGGCCCCTTTGCCCCGGTGTTCGGGCAGCACGCCGACGGTGGCAATCCAACCCACGCCCTCGTGCTCGCGACTTTCCCCGGCGATGAAGCCTATCATCTGGTTGTTTTCGGTGGCTTTCAGGCGCACGACCCCCGGAAAACTAAGCACGGCGACGAGGTCGAGGAGCGGCCAGGCGTCTTTTGGGAAACAGGCCTGCTCGAGGTGGCGCAAAGCGCCCAGGTCAAGGATGGAGGCGGTGTTGATTTCTATCATGGTTGGCAAAATAAAACCTCCCACAAGGGGAGGTTCTATTTTACCATTTTGCAGACTTGCGGTTAGCCTTTGCTCTTGCCGAGGAAGTTATCGAGCATGGAGGTAAATTCCATCGGGAAGATGTACTTGGTCGAGGGGCTGGAACCAAGCTCTTTGAGCGTCTCGAAGTATTGCAGGGTCATTGTCTTCGGGTCGACCGTCTGGGCAACCGAGTAGATTTTTTCGAGCGCGTTGGCGAAACCTTCGGCGCGCAGCAGTTGGGCTTCGCGTTCACCCTGGGCTTCCAGGATGGCCGATTCACGCTGGCCTTGCGCCCGCAGGATGGCGGCCTGCTTTTCACCTTCGGCCACGTTGATTGCGGCTTCGCGCTGGCCGGTCGATTCGGTCACGACGGCGCGGCGGACACGCTCGGCGGACATCTGGCGGTTCATCGATTCCAGGATTTCGCGCGGCGGGATGATTTCGCGGATTTCAACGTTGGTCACTTTGACGCCCCAGCGTTCGGTAACTTCATCGAGGCGGGTGCGCAGCATGTTGTTGATGTGTTCACGTTCGGAAAGCACATCGTCGAGGGGCAGGCCGCCGACGACGGCGCGCAGGGTGGTGGTCGCCATACCCTGCGCGGCAGCCTCGAAGTTGCCAACCGCCAGAACGCTTTCCATCGGGTTGAGCACTTTGTAATACCAGATGAAGTCAACGGCGATGCTGGCATTATCCTTGGTAATCGAGGTCTGGTGCGGGATGTCGCGCACCTGTTCGCGTAAGTCCACCTTCACGCCGCGGTCAATCACCGGGATGAGGATAATAAGGCCAGGGCCTTTGTCGCCGATACAGCGGCCCAGGCGAAAGACCACCAGGCGCTGGTATTCGGGTACGATACGAATGGCGTTTGCGATGAAAATGACGCCAAGCAACACCACCGCCCCGATGATGCACAGGGTAAACAGAAATCCGTCCATTTATATTCCTCCTAAAAAAGAATGGTTTGAAGTGTCGTATCTTCAGGATACTTTTTCGACGAGAAGTACGAATCCTTCCCGTTTAATCACACGAATTGTGCTGCCAGCCGGGATGCTCTTTTCGCTGCGGGCCGACCACAACTCCCCTGAAACCTGTACCGAGCCGCTGTCGTGAATTTTGCTCTTGGCCTCGCCGACCCTGCCGACCAGGGCGTCCAGGTCGTGAGAGGGGCGCGCCAGCATGGCGGCCACGCTGCGCTCGATGCCAAAATACAGGAATCCGCCGTAGAACAGCGAGACGAACGTGGCAACAATCGGGTTGACTGCGGGCCAGCCGTCTTCATTCAGGAACAGGAAAATCGACCCGACAATCACCAGCAGGATGGCTGCGCCCAGCAGGGCCATGCGCCATTTTGCCACTTTTAGGGCATATACAAACGGAACCATGCTGACGACCAGGATGACCAGCGCCCATGGATTCACCCCCAGGTGATAAGCGCCATAACCGGCGAGCACAAAAGCAAACAAGGCGCCGATTTCCAACATGCCGGTTCCTGGTGTGACCAGGGCCAGCAGAACCAGCAGAATTCCCGTGACGAGCAGGGTGTAAGCAACGTTTGCGTCCAGTAAGAATTCCATATATGCCTCCTTATTTTAAAAGGCCAAATTGATTATACAACGGTTTTCGGGCGGCCTGGTTAATATACGCTTAATTCGCCCTTTGGTCTCACCAAAAGCAAACGGCCTCCACATTTGCGTGGAGACCGTTGTATTTGATTGAGATGAACCAGGATGCCTAACCGGAGGCCGCGGCCTTGGCCGCTTTGGCGGCGGCTTTTTCGGCGCGGGCGGCTTCTTCGAGGGCGTTGTTCAGCGGTCGGATTTCAGCATAGTACTTCGACGATTTGAGCAGGTCGTTGATATCGAGCAGGTTGCGCCCGTAAGACGCAATTTCGTAATCGTGGTCCATCTTGATGGCGTCGAAGGGGCAGTACTCGGAGCAGAATCCGCAGTTCATGCAGATGTCGGCGTCGATGTAAAACTCCGCCGGCTGCGGAACAGGCTTGCCGGTTTCCGGGTCGCTGCCGCGCACAATCCAGATGCACTGCGGCGGGCAGGCCTTGGCGCAAATCCCGCACGAGGTGCAGCGGATGTCTTTCTCGCCGTTTTCGCCCTCATCATAAACCAGGAAGGGGATGTAGCGAAATTCTTCCGGCACGGGCACTTTTTCTTCCGGGTATTGCACGGTAAAGATGCCCTTGGTGTCTTTGCTGGCGCGGTGGGCAATGCCCTCCGGGGTGTAATAGCGCTTGCCCCACCACTTGATGTCGTCGAGATAGGTGTCGAGGAAGCGTTTGGCCGTTACCATCAGGCCTTTGAGAATACCTTTTCCGTAAGTTTCCATTGGTTTGCTCCCTTCTACCGGTCGAGTTCGCCGAGTACGATGTCAACCGCGCCCAGCAGGGCGACGAAGTCTGCGATTTTTTCGTCGACACAGGTCATTTCGAGCGAGGTCAGGTTGATGAAGGATGGCGCACGGACGTGGTAGCGATACGGGTTGGGCTTGCCGGTCGAGACGACGTAGTAGCCCAGTTCGCCTTTGGGCGCTTCGATGCGTCCGTACGATTCGCCAGCCGGGACTTTGGTGATGTAACTCGGTTTTTGGCTGTTGATCGGTCCTTCGGGAATTTGCTTAAGGGCCTGCTCCAGAATCTTGAGCGATTCGCGCATTTCATCGACGCGGATGAGATAGCGGTCATACATATCGCCGTTGTAGCGCACGGCCACGTTGAAGTCGAAGCGGTCGTAGATGCTGTACGGGTCGGCGCGGCGGATATCGTAGGGGATGCCCGAAGCGCGCAGCATCGGCCCGGTCATCGAGGTGTTGATGGCCTGTTCGGGGGTCAGCACGCCGATACCCTTCAAGCGCGAGACAAAGAGTTCGTTCTCAGTCAGCAGGCGGTCGAATTCGTCGATTTTTGCGGCCAGGCGGTCAAAGACCAGCCCGTGAATTTTCTTCATCCACTCATTCGGCACGTCGCGCACCACGCCGCCGAAGCGGTGGTAATTGCACATCATGCGCGAACCGCTGGCTGCTTCAAAGATGTCGAGGATGAGTTCGCGCTCCTCGAAAGCGTACAGGGCCGGGGTGAAGTAAGCGCCCAGGTCGTTCATCAACATGCCAATCAGGATGAAGTGGTTCTGGATGCGGCTTAACTCGGCCATGATGACGCGCAGGTATTCGGCGCGTTCGGCAACTTCGATGCCCATCAGTTTTTCGACCGCCAGGGCGTAACCCCAGTTGTTCGACATCGAGTTGAAGTAGTCAAGCCGGTCGGTGAACGGCATGTTTTGCAGCCAGGTGTTGCGCTCGCCGATTTTTTCGTGGTTGCGGTGCAGGTAGCCCATGACCGGCTTCAGGCTGACGACTTTCTCGCCGTCAAGCATCACCACCGCGCGGAAGACTCCGTGCGTCGAGGGGTGCTGCGGCCCCATGTTGACCAGAATGTGGTCGGTCGGGATGCCGTCAATCACCTCGGTCTTGTATTTTTTGAGCGAAGCGTACAGGGCTTCTTCGGGGTCGGTGGGAATCCACTTTTCGGGGTCGAACCCGGCCTCGAAGTGAA
>JAGVAO010000124.1 GCA_020060235.1 Anaerolineales bacterium
GCGGAGAATCACCTTTCCTTCACAGGCGGCCAGCCCGCCAGCGGATTTTTGGCGCAGTGTTTTTCGTCGCCGAAAATCCCGTCCGCATTGCTCGCGCCGGGGGTTCTGGGCCTGCCGCTGCTCGCCGCGCGTCCGCTCTCGAGGTGGCTGCGCGCCAATATCGCCGCGAAACTCATCCGCGAGGACGCCAAACGCCTGGGCGTGGACGTGACCGAATGGCACCGCTACAGCCTCAAGTGGGATTCGCTCCGCGTGGAATTTGCCATAGACGGCGAAAAAGCCTTCGAAACCTCCGCCAGCCCCAAAGGCCCCCTCGGCCTCGTCATCTGGATGGACAACCAATTCGCCGCCTGGCGTCCCGACGGCTCCCTGGGCACAGGCGCGCTCGCCAACCCCCCGGCCTGGCTGGAGATAGAAGATGTAGCAATTGGGGAGTAGAGAATCAGAAACCCAAAGGCGAAAAAATGCCTTCGAGTTTCTTCGTGAAAATTCGTAAAATTCGTGTCCCCGTTCTTCCCGGTCTTACTGCTTCTTGCCCTTTTCCTTCATAAAGTTATAACCCGCCACCAGCAGCCCGGCTGTCAATGCCGCCGCGCCAAACCAGTTGATGTGCACGGGCAGGCCCAACTGGCTGAAAACAGCATCGAGCAGGATGCCCAGGATGAACATGCCGCCGAACATGCGGTTGTGGTAGAAGGCAAAGCCTGAAAGCCAGGTCGGCCAGAAGGCCTCGAAACCCGCCGGGGGGCCATCGGGGCGCGGCTTGGCAAGCACAGCAATGGCATAAAAAGCGCGTTTGGCCCCAAACAAAACCAGCAGCATAAAGGTCGAGAAGTAGCCAATGGCAACCAGGTAAACGACAATCCCGTAAGCCGCCAGGATGGCCGCAATGGTGGTGTAGCGCGCCGCCGCCTGCCCCACGCGGACAGGGAAAGTACCGACGCCTTTCTGCTTGTCGTCATCCAGTTTGTCGGTATGCTTGGCGACGTTGATGCTGGCAACGCTCAAACCGAACGGCACGCCCGCCAGGGCCACCAGCCAGTCCCACTGGCCGGAAAGCACCAGGTAAACGCCGCCAATCATAATCGGCCCCCAAATCAGGAAAATCGAGAGTTCGCCAACCGCCCAGTATTTCATCGGCCAGGTGTAGAAAAGCAGCACGAGCGCGCCAAAAGCAAACAGGCCGATGACCAGCGGGTTGGCCTGGGTATACCAGAGCGCGTACAGGCCTGAAAGGAAAGCAATCACGCCGCTGGCGAGAAACCAGCGAATTTGCTGCGACTTCGTCCAGAAGCCCTGCACCAACGGGTGAACGCCATACTGGGTGCGGAAGTAATTGTCCTTATCGACCCCGCGCGTAAAATCGGTGTAATCGTTGAGCAGGTTGTTGGTCCCGTGCGCAATAAACAGGCCAATGGTGACAACCAGCCAGGGCCAGAACGAAAAAACGCCGTCGCGCCAGGCCAATGCCCCGGCAATGATGGACGAGTAAATGGTGACAGCCGTCACCGCCGAGCGGGTGGCTATCAGCCACTTGGAAACCACATCCAGCGCGTCCCACTCTTTTTTGTCGTCCATCTTGATGAGTTCCCAGGACGCTTTTTTCCACATCGCAAAATTGATTCCCATGTTATTTCTCCTTCAGAAACGGGTATGTGAAATCATACACTTTTGTCCAGTTTTTGTTAAGGCTGAAATCCATCACCCGTTTTTGCAGGAGGATTAACCCCCGCAAACCTGCCCAGCCCCTAGTAGACTGTACAAAAAGCCAACCGCCAAGGAAACCAAGGAGCCAAGACGCCAAAAATCCATTTTTTGCAGGTTTTTGCACCAAAAACTTGGCATTCTTGGCCGCTTGGCGGTTTCTTTGAAGGACTATTAAACACAGCCCCTAGCGCTTCGTCACCGGAATCATGCGTCCGCTGCCGAAAGCCCGCTCGCTGACCTTGAGCACAATCCCGAACTGCCAGCGCTTGTGCTCCGAGCGTTTGAGCGCCGGGTGGCTGCCATCCGCCTGGACGATTTCCTCCAACTCGGGCGAGACTTTGTCGTAATCGAAGGGGTCCACCTGTTCCTCGCGCAGTTCGGCGCTCGGCGGCCGCTCGAAGATATAGGCCGGGATGACCTCCCCGCCCAGGCGGCGCGCCAGCGAATAGACCTGTGGCTTGGTCAGGTCGGCCAGCGGGCAGAGCGCCCCGGCCATATCGCCGTACAGGGTCGAGTAGCCCAGGGCCAGTTCGGTCTTGTTGCTGGTATTGAGCAAAAATCCGCCAAAGCGGTTGACATAGGCCATCAAAACCAGCATTCGCAGGCGGGCCTGCACATTTTCCAGCATCGCGCCGGAGGCTTCGCCCGCCAGGTGGCGCAGGGATTCTTCGGCGGCAGTGTGGAGGGATTCGAGTTCGACCTGGTCGAAAGCGCAACCCAGGTTTTCGCACAGTTCACGGGCCAACTCCGCCGAGCGCGGGTCGCTGAACCGGGATGGAATCGCCACGCCGGTCACATTTTCCGCGCCGAGGGCCTTGACCGCCAGCACAAGCGCCAGGGCTGAATCGATTCCGCCCGAAAGGCCGAGAAAGGCGCGGCCCAGGCCGTTCTTGCGCGCAAAATCGCGGATTCCCAACGCCAGGGCATCGGCCAGTTCGTCATCGGTGGACAGATACTCAAGGTTGGCAATTTGGAATTTTCCGCCCGGGGCCTCCTGCGGTTTTGCGTCCTGAAAGTCATACAGCGCGCAGGCCTGCTCGAATCCCGGCGCAAACTGCACTCCTTCGGCGTCGAGCGCAAAACTGCGCCCGTCAAAAATAAGTTCGTCGTTCGCGCCAACCAGGTTGGCAAAGACCAGCGCATCGGCGTCGGGCAAAACCCGCCGCGCCTGGGCCAGCCGCTGACCGAGTACGCCCTGGCGATAGGGCGAAGCCGACAGGCAGACCAGCACCTGCGCCCCGGCTTCCTTCAAATCCTGCGCCGGGTGAACCTCGTAATCCTCGTCCCACAGGTCTTCACAGACCAGCACGCCCACCTTGCGACCGCCAATTTCCAGCGGCGGGCAGAAATTTCCGGGCGTGAACCAGCGCGGTTCATAAAAGACATCATACACCGGAAGCAAACGCTTCTCGGCGGCAATGCGCATTTTTCCGTGTTGGGCCAGGTAGGCCACGTTCAACAACCCCGGCAGCAGACGGTTGGCCCTTCGTTCCCGCCCGTTGGGTGCAATCGAGCCGAACAGCACCGGCGGCAGCCCTTCGCATTGGGCTGCGAAATCGGCTGAAGCCGCCAACGCCGCTTCGACAAAACTCCCGTCATACAAAACATCCCTGGGCGGGTAGCCAGGGATGACCATTTCAGGGAATATGATTAAATCAGGGGCCAGGGCGGCGGCTTTGCGGGCAAAATCGAGGCACAGGGACACATTCCCGGCCAAATCGGCAACTGTTGGGTTAACCTGGCAAACTGCAATGCGCATGAATCGGTTTTACCACAAAGAACCAAAAAGGCAAAGCGGGATGCGCAATCCCAAAAAACGTACCGCCGCCTTCAGGCGGTTCACGTCCCAAAAGCGGCGGTACATATTTTAGTGCGCGTGGTCTGCCGGGGCCAGGTTTTCGCTGCCCGGCAGTTTGCCCGCCAGGGCCTGGGGCTTGTGAATCAGGGTCGGGAAGCATTGCGGGCAAATGGCATATGTCTCACCGCGATACTCCAGCGAAATTAACGGGATGAGGTCGGCGGCGCGATTACAGTTAAGGCAGGTTTTGTCGGGCATGGGTAAACTCCTATCGAGACAATGGTTTTTTGGTTTTCAGGTTTTGCGCAGCATAACTGCCCCACGCGAAACCCGCTTGCCCCAATATACCCCGCAATGCCCAACGCTCCCGTGATAAAAGTTACATTCCCAGCAGGCCCAGCAGCCAGCGCAGCAACCAGAATGCGAGCATCCCCAGCGCAATCGTCCAGGTGACGCTGCGGGTGCGGACAGCGATAAAAACCGCCAGCAAACCGGCCAACAGGCGCGGGTTGAGCGGGTTGAGATTCAGCGCCCCGTCCGGCATTAGCAGTTCCGGGACGATAATCGCCATCAGCGCGGCCACCGGCACATAGCGCAAGGCGCGCCGCACCAGGTCGGACGGCTGCCAGCGCTGCAACAGGCCAATAAACGAAAGGCGCGTCAGGAAAGTCAGCACGCCGAGCGAAACCATCACAATCCAAATGCTCATTGCCTGCGCTCCGAAATCAACCCGACCAGGATGCCGACCAGCGCCGCTGTCACCAGTCCCAATTTGTAGGGCAGGCCGGCAGCCAGGATGGACGTCACCCCCGCCGAAAGCGCCGCCAGCAGGGTCGGCCTGTCACGGATGACCGGAAAAACCAGCGCAATGAACGTCAACGCCAGGGTGAAATCAAGCCCCCAGGCCGCCGGGATTTGCGCCCCGAGGAAAATTCCAACCGCCGTGCTGACCTGCCATCCCGTCCACAAGGTCAGCCCCGCGCCGAAGAAATACCAATGTTTATTTTCAGGGGCAGAATCGGTATTGTAATGAAGAATGCTGACAGCGTAGGCCTCGTCGGTCAGGAGGTAGGACAAAATCCCCTTCCAAACCGGATTCAGGCCCAGGGTGTGCGGCGCAATCGAGGCCGAATAAAGCGCGTGGCGCAGGTTAATCACAAATCCGGTCAAAATCATCACCAGGCCCGGCGCGCCCGCTCCCGCCAATTGCACCAACATAAACTGAGACGACCCGGCAAAGACAATTGCCGACATGGCCTGGGCGGCCAGCGGTGAAAGCCCCGCGCCGAGCGCCAGGATGCCATAAATCATGCCGAACGGAGCCACTCCCAACAGGATGGGCAGTTCGGCGCGCGCGCCCGAAAAAAACTGGTCGAAAGGATGATTTTGCATAAATGTTGGCCGATTATAGTCCCATTTGTGCTATAGTTGCCCTATCACCACAGCGGAGACATGAATTGAACCCCTTTCTCGCCCTGATTTTGACTTTCGCCGCCGCTATACTCTGGCTACGCGCAATGGACTTTGCCGCCCATCGCGGCTGGGTCGAGAGCCGCCTGAGCCGCAAACTCATCCATATTGGCACCGGGCCGATTTTCGTCTTGTGCTGGCTGCTCTTCCCCGGCGAATGGTACGACCGCTACCTGGCCGCCCTCGTGCCGGGGCTGATAACCGTCCAGTTTGCGCTGATTGGCCTGGGCGTGGTCAAAGACGAAGCCTCGGTCAAGGCCATGTCGCGCAGCGGCGACCCGCGTGAAATCCTGCGCGGCCCGCTTTACTACGGCATTATGTTCGTTGTCCTGACCCTCCTGTTTTGGAAGGATTCACCGGTCGGTATGGTTGCGCTGATGATGATGTGCGGCGGCGACGGCATTGCCGACCTTGTCGGGCGGCGGATGCGTTCCACCCGCCTGCCCTGGTCGCCGGAAAAAAGCGTGGCCGGGTCCCTGAGTGTTTTCATCGGCGGCTTTGGGCTTTCGGCGCTTATCCTGGCAATTTATATTGCCCTGGGGGTTTTCACCGCTCCCCTTGGTTCCTACCTCCTGCCCCTGGCTTTAATTGCGCTGGTCAGCATGATGGTCGAATCGCTGCCCCACAAAGACATTGACAACATCACCATGACCCTGACCGCCGCTCTGCTCGGCTGGTGGCTGCTTTAGTTGCGTCATGGGGGATGCAATGACGTTTGCTGAAAAAATCTCACGGCTCATCAATACAATAATCGATGTAAAAACCAGCGACCCGGACGACGCCCGGCGGCGCAAGCTTTTGAACATCCTGCTGCTGGGCATGTTCCTGCTGACACTGCTCGGCATGGTTTTTATCTTGCTGCTCGAAACCCTGTGGAGTGAAAGCCTGGGAATTCAGCACGGGGAAAACAATCCCATCTATATATGGGCATTGGGGATGCTGGCCGGTTACGGCTTTTTCTATTACCTGAACCGCAAGTTTGAAAATGGTACAGCAGGCATCATCTTCCTGCTTTTTCTCATGGTTGCATTTGGCCTTAGCGACGAACCCATCTACCTGATTGACGGTCGCAGCCTGTATGTCTTCACCATCCCCATCCTGCTGGCCAGCGTGCTGGTCAGGCCCCATTTTAGTTTCGTCTTTGCAGGGCTTACCATTATTGAATTAAACTTTTTGGCCCTGTATTTCGGATATATCCCCCAGCCGCTGCCCTATTTTGCCTTTATCTTCTTTGCGCTGCTGGCCTGGCTGTCAGCCAGCGCCATGGAAAACGCCATCAAGGAGCTGCGCGAACTCAACCTCGAACTTGATTTGCGTGTAGCAGAACGAACCCAGGATTTATTGGCGGCCAATACCCAACTCCAGCGCGAAATCATCGAGCGTGAACAGGCCGAAGAAACCGTCCGTCAATATGCCGACATTGTCAACACCATGCAAGTCGGCATGTACATTGTCGCAGCCGCCGACCTGCTCGAAACATCCTCCCTGCGCGTCGTGGCCGCCAATCCCGCCGCGTTGGTTTTTTCGGGCAGGAGCATCGAGGAAAGCGTCGCCCAACCCATCAGCCTGCTGGGCGGCATTTTCAGCACAAGGAATTTCGACAAAAAGTGCTTGCAAGTTATCCATACCGGCGTCCCTTCCGAGATGGAGTCGTTAATCAAAAATTCCGACGGAACACTAAAAGAAGCCTACGACATCAAAATCTTCGCTTTAACTGAAAACAGCGCCGGGGTTTTATTTGAAAACATTCTGGAGAAAAAACTGGCCGAAGAACAATTGCATATGTTCAATGTGCAGTTGGAGGAAAGGGTCAGGCAGCGCACCATCGAACTCGAAACCGCCAACAAGGAACTCGAATCGTTTTCTTATACCGTCTCGCACGACCTGCGCTCCCCGCTGCGCGCCATCGAC
>JAGVAO010000065.1 GCA_020060235.1 Anaerolineales bacterium
CCAGCAATGGCGCGCATCACCAGGAATTCGCCGCTGGGGTCGAGCAGGCGGAAGATGCCGTACTGCGCCCCGGTCACTTCCAGAGCCATTTGCAGGATGGCCTTGAGCGTGTCTTCCAGCCGCAAACGGGACGAAATCAGCAATCCGGCCCGGCGCAGACGGTTGAGTTCGTCTTCCTTGCGCGAAAGGTTTTTCTGCATTCGCGCCAGGTGATGGGCATGGTAAATTGCCATGGCCGCCAGGTTGACGAAGTTATCAAGCATCAACAATTCGAGATGGCTAAACGGACGCTCGTCCAGCAGGTAAACATAGAGCACCCCCACCGGCTCATTGGCAACGACAAGCGGGAAAACGCACATCGACTTGGCCCCGGCTTGTGCGCGGACGGGGTGAATTTCAGCGTCGTTGTCTTCCTGCGAGAGCACCCGGCGGCGCTGCTGGATGGCGCGCATACCCAGGCCGCCGGGGCGCGGCTCATCGCCGGTTGCGGATTGGTCCCACTCGCCTGCTGAAACGCGCGAATCGGGGTCGAAGGCGGATATGCGGGCGTCGTAACTGTAAATCACCGCTGACGCGCCAGGAACAACCCGCGTCGCGCTTTCGACAATCATCTTCAGGGCGGTTTCGACGCTGACAGCGCCATCCTGCCCGATTTGGTTCATCGCTTCGCCAATCCGGTTCAGGCTGGCGAGGGCATCCAGTAATCTTGGGTCGGGTTCGGTCTGGGGCATACGGGCATCCATGCTGGGGATTTTATCATCGAACACTTACCAGAAAGGCCGAGGGGTCGCCTCGGCCTTTCGCCTCCATTGGTCTCACTCCATGAATTGGCGAGAGTCAGGTTTACACGTCGAAGTACAGGCTAAATTCGTAGGGAGTCGGGCGCAAGCGTACCGGGTCGACCTCGACCTGGCGTTTGTAAGCAATATAGGCTTCGAGCAGGTCGGTGGTGAAGACATCACCCTTGAGCAAGAATTCGTAATCTTTTTCCAATTCGTTCAACACAGCCTCGAGCGAGGAGGGAACCTGCTTGATGAGTTTGGCTTCTTCGGCGGGCAGTTCGTACAGGTCTTTATCAGACGGGTCGCCGGGGTCAATGCGGTTCTGGATGCCATCGAGGCCAGCCATCATGATGGCCGAGAAGCACAGGTACGGGTTGGACGAGGCATCGGGGGCGCGGAATTCGACACGCTTGGCTTTGCTGCTCTTGGTCACAGGGATGCGGCAGATGGCCGAGCGGTTGCGCTGCGAGTAAGCCAGGTTGACGGGTGCTTCAAAGCCCGGCACCAGGCGGCGGAACGAGTTGGTGGTCGGCGAGGTCAGGGCGAGCAGGGCCGGGGCGTGCTTCAGTAAGCCGCCGATGTAGTATTTGGCCGTCTCGGAAAGACCGGCATAGCCGCTGGCATCGAAGAAGACGTTGCTGTCACCCTTCCAGAGCGAGGAGTGGACGTGCATACCGGAGCCGTTGTCGCCAAACAGCGGCTTGGGCATAAAGGTGACGGTCTTGCCGTTCTTGCGGGCTACGTTCTTGGCAATGTATTTGTAAAGCAGCAAGTGGTCGGCCATGCGGGTAAGGGTGTTGAAGCGCATGCCCAACTCAACCTGACCGGCGGTGGCAACTTCGTGGTGGTGAACTTCCATCACCACACCGGCTTCTTCAAGAGCCATGACAATCTCGCCGCGGACATTGGTCAGCGTGTCAGTCGGCGGCACGGGGAAATAGCCGCGCTTGGGCAAAATCTGTCCGCCGAAGTTCTTTCCATCGGCTCGACCGCTGTTCCACCAACCTTCGACGCTGTCGATTTCATAGAAAGCCTCGTTGGTGCTGCTGGCGTAACGAACGTTATCGAAGATGAAGAATTCCGCTTCGGGGCCGAAGAAAGCGGTATCGGCAATACCGGTCTGCTTGAGGTAGGCTTCAGCCTTCTTGGCGACATAGCGCGGGTCGCGGCTGTAGGGCTGCAGGGTGATTGGGTCGTGAACGTTGCAGGTCAGCACCAGGGTCGGGATTTCGGCGACCGGATCGATGAAAGCCGATTCGGGGTCGGGCAGCAGGAGCATATCCGATTCGTGAATTTCCTGGAACCCGCGAATGGATGAACCGTCGAAGGGCAGGCCTTCGCTGAACAGGTCTTCATCCAGGCGGCGCACGGGAATGGTGAAATGCTGCCAGGTTCCGGGCAGGTCGATGAAGCGGATATCGACCATCTTTACGTTTTTGCCCATTTCAATTACGTCTTTGACTGTCTTAGCCATGATACATCTCCTTCTGGGGGGTTGGAAAATTAAGTTCACAATTGCTAACGGCCCGGATTATAGTTTTGCCGGTATGACCCGCCCATTACCCAAACGGGTACTATTTCAGGACCTTTAACGGGAAAACCCGTAGGGGCGACCCACCCAGCGCGAAAAATCATCATTTTATGCCAGAATTCCCCGCGAAAACGTATCAGGTTATACCCCGACGGGTCGCCCCTACCACTCTCCATCCCGCCAAAAACGGGAGAGCAAAAAAATCGGAGAGGCAAGGGCAAAGAACCACACCCTGCGTCTCCGATTCTTTGTGTAGTTGCGTTAAAAACGCTACATCGGCGAGACCACCCCGAGTACCGCAATAAAATGCGCCAGCGCGCCTAGCAGGACAAAGATGTGCCAGACCTCGTGAAAGCCGAATTTTCCGGGAGCAAAGTCGAAGATTTTGGTCGCATAGACGACTGCCCCCAGGCTGTAAATCACGCCGCCCACAATCATCCAGGCCAGGCTGAAGACAGGCAGGGCATTAAACATCTCGCCAGCCGCGAAGACACACAGCCAGCCCATCAGCAGGTAAATCACCGCCGACACCCAGCGCGGCGCGTCCATGTAAAACAGTTTAACAATGATTCCCACAATCGCAAAACTCCACACAATTGCCAGCATTCCCCAGCGGAAGAACCCTTCAAAAGCCAGCAGGCAAAAAGGCGTGTACGACCCGGCAATCAACAGGTAAATGGCCGAGTGGTCGAGTTTGCGCAGGGCGGCGGTGACTTTCGGCCCGGCATTAACCAGGTGGTAGGCCGCGCTGGCCGAGAACAGGCCAACCAGGCTCAGTCCATAGACCAGCACGGCAACAACTTTCTCAACCATTGGCCAGCCAAGTACCAGTAAAACGATTTGACCTGCCAGGGCCGCCACTGCCCCGCCAAGGTGGGTCAGGCCGCTGACCGGTTCGCGTAGCTTGGAAAACATAATCGGGTTCATCCTTTCGTTGTGTAACGGCGTAACGCGAAATAATATCTCGCGCTGCATTTATAGTAACAGAATGGTACCCGGTGCAAGGAATTCTTACCTATCGACTGGCTAACAATTGGGTATCCATCAGTGCGAAATCTACCTGAAACGTTATTCCAACCCCGCTGTTGTATAATCGCTTTATGGAACATCTCTACCAGGTTTACATCGCTATCCTGGTTTTCAGCGCCTTGCTCGCGGCTGGAATGCTGGCGCGCCTGTGGCAGTTGCGCAAGTCGCCCGGCGCGAGCGGGTTGATGATGGCTGTATTTTTCGTTGCCATCTGGTCGCTGGCCTATATTATGGAAATTAGCGCCCTGCCAATGGGCGAAAAGATTTTCTGGGCCAAGGTTCAGTTTATCGGCATTCCGTTTGCCCCGATTGGCCTGTTCATTTTTGCCCTGCATTACAGCGGGCGAGGCGACTGGCTGACCCGCCCGCGCTTAGTCTTGTTGATGGTTCCAGCCATCGCCACCGTCGGACTGGCGTTCAGCAATGAGGCGCACGGACAAATCTGGCGCGCCATTACGCTGACCGATAACCAGCCATTCGGCCCGCTCAACCTAACGCACGGCACCTGGTTTTACATCCTCAGCCTTTACCTTTACGTCCTGATTTTGCTGACCACCATTTTTTTCTTCCAGGTGGCCATGCAGGGCAACCGGCTTTACCAGCGCCAATCGCGCCTGATGCTGGCCGGGATGATGGCTCCCTGGGTGGCAAATTTCCTTTACATCACCCGCGCCAGCCCCACCGCATCGCTAGACTTGACCCCGGTAGCGCTGACCCTGACCAACCTGGCCCTTTCGGTCGCTTTTGCGCGTTACCGGCTGGTCGATATCCTACCGGTGGCACATAGCACGCTATTCAACGCCATGAGCGACGGAATCCTGGTACTCGACCACCAGGCGCGGGTTATCGACATAAACCCCGCTGGGCAGCGCATCCTCGGAACAAGCCAGGCCATCCTTGGCGTGCCCGCGGAGGAAATCCTCCCCTGGCGGCAGTGGCAGGAACAGGATTCGACCGACCTGGAGACCTGCGAACTGCACCTCGAGGGTGACCGCGCCTATGAAGTTCACATCACCCCCATTCTGGATTCAAAAAACCAACCCGGCGGCCAGTTACTGGTGCTGACGGATATTTCGACCCTCAAACAGGCCAATCGTCAAATCTCCGAAATCAGTGAGATGAAAACCAAACTGCTGGCAAACGTCAGCCACGATTTCCGCTCGCCATTGGGCGCAATCATCGGATATGCCGAAATGCTCAAGGCCGATATGTTCGGGCCGCAAAACGCCGAACAAAAAAGCGCCACCAATGAGATTCTCGACAGCGCCAACCAATTGCTGGCTTTTGCCAACAACCTGATTGGGCAGGCCCAAATCGAAACGGGCAAAATTATGATACGCAACCGGCCATTCTCGCCCGCCGAAATCACCGAAGCGATTTTTTCGACCCTGCACTTTCACGCCGCAAAAAAGAGCCTCGACTTTACCCAGGATATCGACCCATCCCTGCCCGAACAGTTGATGGGCGACATTTACTGGCTGCGCCAGATTGTGGTCAACCTGGTGCATAATGCGGTCAAGTTCACATCCGAGGGCGGGGTCAGGCTGGCCTTTAAATGCCGCGATGCCGACCATTGGGCCATCGAAGTCAGCGATGATGGCATCGGCATTCCAAAAGACGAGCAGGCGCGCATTTTCGAAGCCTTTGAACAGGCAGAAAACCCGTCTGCCCGCAAACAGGCCGGTTCGGGACTGGGACTATCGATTGTGCGCGAACTAACCCGGCTTATGGATGGAAAAATCGAGTTGGAAAGCGAACCCGGCGAGGGCAGCACCTTCCGGATTATCCTGCCGCTTATCCTGGTCGAATAAAAAAGATGACCAAAGGGGGATGAAGATGCAACGATTCAAGCGCTTGCGGGGATGTAAAATAGGACTAATCAGAGGAAGAAAGAAGGAGAATATGAATCGTAAAATTTTTACCAGTATCCTGGTGCTGGCCCTGGCCGCATTTGCCTGCAATATGCCCGGGGAAGCACCGACAGGGGAGGCTACCGAACAAACTGATTTGGCAGCCACCATCACCGCCCAGGCCTTGACTCTCCAGGCCCCCACATCCACTCCGGAGCCGCCCACCGAAACGCCCACCCCCGAAGCGACCGCCACCATCACCCTGACCCCCACACCCGAAGTGCCGACAGCCTCCGTCAGCGTCAATACCAACTGCCGAACCGGGCCAAGCACCCAATTCGACCTGATTGGCGCACTCAACATCGGCCAGACAGCAGAAGTGGTCGGTAAATACCAGAACGGCGCATATTGGATTATCAAAACGCCCGGCAGTTCGGGCAACTGCTGGCTGTGGGGCAACTACGCCACCGTCAGCGGTAACACCAGCAACCTGCCCGAGTATCCCTCGCCGCCGACGCCAACGCCATCTATCACCCCGACACCCACACCGCCAGCGGCCCCATCAAACCTGACAGCGAACAAAGCCTGCAACAATGCCGGCGCACCTCCCGGCTTCATTTACGCTGGCGGAAATATCACCTGGAAGGATAATTCCGATAACGAAACAGGCTTCAAAGTCTATATCGGCGCCAACCTGGCCGCAACCGTTGCAGCGGACACCACGGCCCACCCAATTCCACCCCTGCTTGTCGCTGTCGGACAACCCATCACTATGGGCGTGGAAGCCTTCAACAGCGGAGGTTCATCCACAAAGGTAGAGGTTACCTTCTCCTGCCCATAAACAATTCACACCAAAAGCAAAAAAGGCCTCGCCAAACCTGGCGGGGCCTTTAACATTCGCTCTTCGACTACGGCTGCGCCTCCGCTCAGAGCATGAATAACTGGTTGCCAAACACTGGCTGCTGGCCTAGGTGCCTTCTTCCCACGAGTTCAGGTACTTGACCTGTTCCTCGGTCAGCACGTCAATCTTGACGCCCATGGCTTCGAGTTTGATGCGCGCAATTTCGGCGTCGATGTCGGCGGGCACGGAGTAAACCGTCTTCTCGAGTTTGTCGGCGTTCTTGAGCATGTACTCAGCCGAGAGGGCCTGGTTGGCAAAGGACATGTCCATGACCGAGGCCGGGTGGCCTTCAGCGGAGGCCAGGTTAATCAGGCGGCCTTCGCCCAGGATGTTGATTTTGCGCCCGTCTTTGGTCTCGTACTGGTCGACAAACGGGCGGACGAGGGTCGGTTCGCCCTTGCTCATGGCCGCCAGCGCCGGGACGTTGATTTCGACGTTGAAGTGGCCACTGTTCGAGACAATCGCGCCGTCCTTCATGGCTTCGAAGTGATGGCCGTCGATGACGTTCAAGTCGCCAGTGACAGTGCAGAAAATGTCGCCGATTTTGGCAGCGTCCATCATCGGCATGACCTGGTAGCCGTCCATCACGGCTTCGAGAGCCTTGAGCGGGTCGATTTCGGTCACGATGACCTGGGCGCCCATGCCGCGCGCGCGCGAGGCCAGGCCGCGTCCGCACCAACCGTAGCCGGCCACAACAAAGTTCTTGCCAGCCAACAAAACGTTGGTCGCGCGGATGATGCCATCGACGGTGCTTTGGCCGGTGCCGTAGCGGTTATCGAAGAAGTGCTTGGTCATGGCGTCGTTAACAGCGATGACCGGGAAGTTGAGCATCTTGTCGGCGGCCATGGCGCGCAGGCGGATGACGCCGGTTGTGGTTTCTTCGGTACCGCCGATGATACCGGGCAGCAGGTCGCGGCGGTCTTTGTGCAAGACCGATACCAGGTCCGCGCCATCGTCCATCGTCATCTGCGGCTTGTGGTCAAGGGCCGCGCCGAGGTGTTTGTAGTAGGTAACATTGTCCTCGCCCTTGATGGCAAAGGTGGGAATTTCCCAAATGTTGACCAGCGCCGCGGCAACATCGTCCTGGGTCGAGAGCGGGTTGGAAGCGGTCAGGACAACATCCGCGCCGCCGGCTTGCAGGGTGCGCATCAGGTTGGCGGTTTCGGCAGTGACATGCAGGCAGGCCGACATGCGCACACCCTTGAGCGGCTTCTCTTTCTCGAAGCGCTCGCGGATAAGGCGCAGGACAGGCATTTCGCGCTCGGCCCAGTCAATTCGGCGGCGGCCGCCTTCAGCCAGGGAAGCGTCTTTGATATCGTAATTGCTCATGGTTTCTCCTTGAAAATACGTTAATCGAAAATCGTTAATAGATACTTGATGCTCGTTATTCGAATATCGAATTATCGAATCAGTTCGTCCAGTTTACCACCATCATCATAATGCTCGCGGAAGCGTTTGACGAACTGCTCGCGGGTATAGTGGTGATTTTGGGTTCCGTTCTGCTCAAGGACGTAAACTGCCGCCAGCGAACCAACCTGCCCGCACAGTTGCCAGTCCCAGCCGCGCGAATAGGCAGCCAGGAAACCGCCACGGAAGGCATCGCCCACGCCGGTCGGGTCGATGATGCGTTCTTCGGGCGTGACCGGCACAATAATTTCTTTGCCATCCGCATAGATGACCGCACCCTCGGCGCCCTTGGTGACAACGATGATGTCAACGTGCTTGAGCATCCCGTCTAGGTCAAGACCGGTTTTCTTGGCAACCAGGCCGTATTCGTAGTCGTTGACGAACAGGAAGTGCGCGCCGTCCATATCGCGGGCAATTTCGTCACCTTCGAGGCGCAGGATTTGCTGGGAGGGGTCATACAGGTAGGGAATGCCCAGTTCGCGGCACTCGGCAGCACGGTTCTTCATCGCGGTCGGGTCGTCGGGAGAGATAACCACCAGGTCGGGGCGTTTTTCGACATCGCGCAGGCTGAGTTCAGCGGCATGCGTCATCGCGCCGGGGTAGAAGGAGGCAATCTGGGCGTTGACCTTGTCGGTAGTGGCGAAGAACGAAGCGGTGAACTTGCCCTCGACCACCTTGGCCCACTCGGTATCGACGCCCTGCTTTTCGAGCCAGGCGCGGTAATCGCCAAAGTCCTCGCCGACAGTGGCTATCAGGCGCGGCTTTTCCCCAAGCAGAGCCAGGGTGTAGGCAATATTGGGAGCCGTACCGCCGCGCTGGCGGGTCATGTTATCAACCAGGAAAGACAGGCTGATGTTCTTGAGCCGTTCGGGAAGAATCTGCTCGTGAAAATGACCCGGGAAGGTCATCAGGTAATCGTAGGCAACAGAGCCGGAGAGCATTATGTCCATAAAAAACCTCGTTAGTGGATATTCGATATTCGGAATTCGAGTATTCGAATATCGAATTATCGAATTACGAATTTCGGCAAACTGGCATCAAACGGCGCGACCGCCACGCCATTCTCGGTGACGATGCCGCTGAGTAAGCGATTGGGGGTGACATCGAAGGCCGGGTTGCGGGCCGATGCGCCAGTTGGGGCGACCTGCTCACCCTGGAACTGGATGCCCAGCACTTCGGCGGGGTCGCGTTCTTCGATGGGAATCAGGCCGCCATGCGCCAGCGACAGGTCGATGGTCGAAGTCGGGACGACGGCGTAGGCCGGGATTCCGTTATCGTGGGCGGCCAGGGCCAGCATGTAGGTGCCGATTTTGTTGGCGACATCGCCATTGGCGGCCACCCGGTCAGCCCCAAAGACGACTTTTTGGGCCTGACCGCTGCGCAGGAAGTAACCGGACATATTGTCCGAGATAATGTCATACGGGATGCCGTACTGTTCCAATTCCCAGGCCGTCAGGCGGGCGCCCTGCAAACGTGGACGGGTTTCATCGACGAGAACGTGGATGCGCTTGCCCTGCTCCCAGGCCATGCGGATAACTCCCAAAGCCGTACCCCAATCGACAGTTGCCAGCGCGCCAGTGTTGCAGTGATGGATGACCGTATCGCCGTCGGCTATCAGTTCCGCGCCATAGGCAGCCATGCGCTTGTTGATTTCGACATCTTCATCGGCCAGGCGTTGGGCTTCGTCCAGTAGCAGTTGGCGTAACTGGTCGGGGGTCACAGCGTCTGGAGACGTTGCAGTCCGGGCAATCTGCATCAGCCTGTCGACGGCCCAGGCCAGGTTGACAGCCGTCGGGCGAGCAGCTTTCAGGATGTCTGCGGCGGCTTCCAAATCGGCGAACAGGTCGCGGGTCGTCCGCGCCTTTGACTCAAATCCAGACAGGGCAAGGCCAAAAGCGGCGGCAGCGCCTATCGCCGGGGCACCGCGTACCACCATCTCCTTAATCGCGCGGGCGACTTCGGCATGGGTGCGGTATGAGACGATTTCCAGCGCGGCGGGCAACAGACGCTGGTCTATCATCTCAAGGGTGTTTGTTTCAAGATTCCAGGCAACAGTTCGCATCGGTAAAACACAGGAAAAGACGCCCTCGGCAGAGAGCGTCGTTGAAGTGTCGGTAGTTTAACATAAGATGAAGGCCTTGTAAAGCATTGCTAAGGCCGCAGGATAATCTCATGGCTGTACAAATAGGCCGGGCCGGGAATGCGGTCATCGCTCTGGCGCAGGACGATGCGCGCATAGACCGTTTCGGTTACCTGGTAGGGCAGGCTGGTTTCGAAGTGCTGGTATTCGGTCAGGCTGGCGTCGAAGTAGAGCAGGCGCGAGGCGATTACTGCGCCGCGCCGGTCTACCAGTTCGAGCACGACCGGGCCGTTGTTAACCGGGCGAATCATGCCGACCACGCGCACTTCGCCTTCGGCAACTTCAGCTTCGCGGCGGGGGAAGCGCAGGACAACCCGCTCGAGCGGTTCATAGGCGGGGGTGAACTGGCTATCGCCAACCGCCATGAGCAGGACGCGCACCGAGTTAAGCGACATCAGGCGGCCAAACTCATCCTGGGTGCTGATTTGCAGGCGGGCAACTTCGGCTGCCGCCGGGATTTCGAAACGGATTTCTTCGGCGACCCGGCTGGGGCTGCTCTGCTTAAAGGTACGGAATACCTTGCGATAAATTTCGCGCCCGTCCTCGCCGATGATTTCGATGCGGGTCGTGCCGGTGTACTCAGGCAGGACATAGAAAATGAGATTGAAGGGCGAGGAAAGTTTCGACATCGGCCCAGGCGCGGCAAAGCGCAGGATGACGTTGCTGGGGTCGAGGGTCGGTGTGTTGGACGGGGTAAACGTGGGAGTTCGAGTCCACCACCAGCGGCGGGTGGCGGTGGGCGTGCTGGAGGGCGTCAGGGTGATGGTGGCCGTCGCAGTCGGGAGGCGGCGAGTAGCGGTCGGCGCGGGAGTGGCGGTTCGCGGCGCCGGGGTGGCGCTCGGCTCGGGCACGGCAACCGTCTCAGTAACGGTGGGCAGGATGACGTTGGCGCGTTCGGTTCGCGTACAGGCGGCGAATAAAGCCAGGGAGCAGAGTAAAAGCCCGATACTCAGGAATCGTTTCATAAGTCCGAGTTATATCACAAAACAAAACTGTCCCGAAGACGGGGCATCGGGACAGTTTGGGGTGTTTTAGCGAGTGAGATTGCCACGCCGCCGGGAAACATCGGCGGCTCGCAATGACAGACTACAGACCATACACGGCGCTGTATTTGCCTTTGAGGTAGCGCACGTAAGGGGCCGGGTCAATCTTCGAGCCGGTGACGCGCTGGACAAGTTCCTGCGGTTCGTATTTGCGCCCGTACTGGTGAATTTCGCTGCGCAGCCAGGAGAGCAGGGAAGAGAAATCGCCCTTGCGCATCTGGTCGTCGATGCCGGGATTGACGCTCTTGAACTTCTCCCACAACTGTACGGAAACCAGGTTCCCGAGCGCGTAGGTCGAGAAGTAACCGACCATGCCGCCCGACCAGTGAATATCCTGCAAGACACCCTGGGCGTCGTTGGGCGGGGTCAGGCCGAGATAGTCCTTGACTTTGGCGTTCCAGAACTCGGGCAGGTCTTTGACCGCGACCGCCCCCTCGATGAGGGCAATTTCGAGTTCGAGGCGCAGCATGATGTGCAGGTTATAGGTGGCCTCGTCGGCCTCGACGCGAATCAACGACGGCTGGACCTTGTTGATACCCTTGTAGAAGGTTTCGAGGCTGACCTTGCCCAGTTGTTCGGGGAAGGTGGCCTGCAGTTCGGGGTAGAAATGCTCCCAGAAGGGCATCGAGCGGCCCACCAGGTTTTCCCACATGCGGCTCTGGGATTCGTGAATTGCCAGCGAGGTGCCATTCGCCAGCGGGGTACGCGCCCACTGCTTCCCGACGCCCAGTTCGTAGAGGGCATGGCCGGTTTCGTGCATGGTGCCAAACAGGGCGGTGGCAAACTGGTTTTTATAGACGCGGGTGGTAATGCGCACATCGTCGATGCCGAAATTGGTGGTAAACGGATGGGGCGATTTGTCCTGGCGTCCGCGATTCCAGTCGTAGCCAAAAGCGGTGGCAACTTTGACACCAAAATCCCACTGCTTTTGCTCGTCATAATCCAGGTGCATAAACGAATCGTCCACCTGCGGTTTTTCAGAAATGGCTTTGATGAGTTCGACCTGCTGCGGACGCAGGGCATCGAAAATGGCCTTGACATCGGCTGTCTTCATGCCAGGTTCAAAATCGTCGAGCAGGGTGTCGTAGGGGTGGTCGGCGGGCGGGAAGAAAGCGATATAGCGCTTCTTCAGGTCAAGCACCTTTTCAAGATGCGGCTGGAAAATCGAGAAATCCGACTCAGAGCGCGCCTTTACCCAGGCCTGGTTCGCCATCGCAATCACCTGCGAGGCCTCGGCCACAAACGAAGACGGCACGCGGGTGGCTTTGTCGTAGTCTTTGGCCGTGACTTTAATCAGGCGCGCGTCGTCGCTGTCGGGGTCGAGGCTTTCGGCCCAGGGCAGCAGCGCTTCCAACAGTTTGCCGATTTCGGGCGAGGTGGCTTTATCGTGGGCAATCGCGCCCAGGGTTGCCATCTGCTGCGCGCGCGATTCGGCAGAACCGGGCGCCATGTTGACCTGCTGGTCCCAGCCAAGCAAGGCTTCGATTTGGTACAGGTCGGAGGCTTCACCGAGCATGGTCTTGAGTTGGGCAAGTTTTTGTTCCATACCTTCTCTCTTTTCGAATGGGATGATGTCCCGATTGTATCATGTTAGATGATTATCTAAAAGGTTGAGATACCAATTTAATTGCACTTCGTGCGCCACCGAAGGCTCATCGAGATAAGCAAAGCGGCGAATGTCACCCAATTCGCAGCCTTGCGCGGCATAAAAACGGCAGGCCGGCACATTGATATTCTGGGTTTCGATTTTCATGCGTACACATCCGCGCTCGCGCGACCAGGCCGCCGCATGAGCAAACAACCGGCGGCCAAGCCCTTTCCCGCGTGCGTCGGGATGGATACGGATGTCCCACAGCACCGAGAGGTCGCTGCGGCCTTCGAGCATGTTCAC